>CAZQAM010000052.1:0-7667 GCA_964591355.1 uncultured Oscillospiraceae bacterium | reverse complement strand
GAGATCTACACCCTATCCTACACTCTTTCCCTACACGACTCTCTTCCGATCTTGGGCCTGCGCGCCATGGATGCCGGGAAGGATTACTTCACCGACAAAGCGCCCTTCACCACTCTGGAGCAGCTGGCCGCCGCCCGGAAAAAAACGGCGGAAACCGGCAAAAAGTACATGGTGTATTATTCCGAACGCCTCCACGACGAGGGCTCGCTGCTGGCGGGGTATATGGTGGAGCAGGGCGAAATCGGCAAGGTCATCGCCGTCAACGGCTTCGGCCCCCACCGGCTGGGGGCGCCGGGCCGGCCCCAGTGGTTCTTCCAGCGCGAAAAATACGGCGGCATCCTCTGCGATATCGGCAGCCATCAAATTGAGCAGTTCCTCTACTTTACCGGCGAAGAGGACGCGACGGTTACAGCCAGCCGGGTAGCCAATTACAATCATCCCCAGTATCCCGAATTGGAGGATTTCGGCGACTGCATGCTGACAGGCAAAAACGGCGCCGCCCACTATTTTCGGGTGGACTGGTTCACCCCGGACGGGCTGCGCACCTGGGGAGACGGCCGGCTCTTTGTCCTTGGCACCGAAGGCTTCATCGAGGTGCGCAAATATGTGAATCTGGCTTCCGATCAGCCAGGCGGCGGCCATGTGTTCCTGGCCAACGGCAAGGGAGAGAAATACGTGAACGCCGTGGGCGTCACGGGATATCCCTTCTTCGGCCAATTGATCCTGGACTGCCTGAACCGCACCGAAAACGCCATGACCCAGGCTCACGCCTTCAAGGCGGCGGAATTGTGCCTGCTGGCCCAGGAAAAAGCAGTAAGGATCCGGTAATACAGCGGCCATTTTTACAGGAAGCGTTCATCGCTTCCTTTTTTCGTCATTGTTTTCGGTTTCTTATACTATTTCTCGTCTAAAAAATTGAAAGATTCGGGATGGATTTTTTGTCCTGGCAAAGCTGAATGAAGGGAGGCGTAGCAGCGCTACGTTGACCGGAATGAAGCACTGCCAGGGCGGAAAAGACGCCCGAAGATTCAATGTTTTAGACGCGAAATAGTATTACAGGGCAAATACAACAGGGCACCGGCTTTCGCCGGTGCCCTTTGCATGGTTTCTTTTTCTGCCGCAGTTTTCCTCGGGCATTACAGGTTGCCGGGGAATTCGCCGCGGAAGTTGCCGTCCTTGTACGCCTGACGGAATTCGTCGATCATCTGCTGAGCGCCGGACTTGAGGATATTCTGGATGCCGGCATCAAAGACTTCGTCGAATTTGTCGGGAGCGCAGCTCACCACGTCGGCCAGGAACTTGCCCTGGGCGCTCCGGACAGTTTCACCGTAGTCAGTCTGGGCCTGGATATTGCCGATGAAGCTGATCTGGGTCCAGGCGTCGGTCATGGCGTCCACATAGGAATCCTGCACGTCCTTTTCATACCCGGCGAAGGGCAGGGCCAGAGCGGCGGCGTTCTTTTCATCGCTGCCATAGTAGAGGCCGTTGGCGATGAAGCAGATATCGCCGGCATGGAGCTTGTATTCATCGGGCACATTGTCCGCGCTCTTCACGCCGTAGGGGATGCCGAATTCTTCGCTGATGCCTTCATAGTTGATGCCTTCCACGCCGTTCTGCAGCGCGAACATATTCTCGGGAATGGCCATCCAGTCCAGATACTTGATGGCGGCGATAGCGGTCTTTTCATCGGTGGTCTTGGGAATGATGATGCTCAGACCGTTGGCGGCGTAGATGTCATGCAGGGTCTTTCCGCCCAGGCTTTCGTTTTTGAAGGGGTTCACGGTGACCCAGTGGCCGCCTTCCACATTCTTTTCCAGCTCGATCTGGAAGTTCTTGTCGGTGCGCCAGGGCTGGTCAGGCTGCTCAGACCAGAAGCCGTTGTAGCCCATGATCTTGGCGGTGTCATTGGCGTCGTCGTTGTTCTGCAGCGCGAAGGTTTCGGGAATGATGCCTTCGTTGTACAGCATGTTCAGCCAGCGGAAGCCTTCCTTGGCGCCGGGGAGCATTTCAGGGGTCTGGGAGAAAGCCACCCAGTCTTCCTCTGTCACCTGAGAGAAATCAACGAAAGCATCCGTGTAGCGGCGGGTATTGAACATGGGGTTGGAAGCAAAGATGCCGAAAGCAAAGGGCATGGTATTGTCGCCGGCCAGCTTGGCTTCCTTGGCAGCCCTCAAATAAGCGGTGAATTCGTCGATGCTGGTGGGCTTTTCCATATTCAGGGCCTTGAGCCAGTCTTCACGGATGAAATTGCCCACATTGGCAACGCTGATGCGGCGGGCGGGGATGAACCACTGTTCCTTCACGCCGTCACCGTCATGATCCTGACGGCCGAACTCAAGCAGGGTTTCGCCCAGGAAGGCCTTCAGGTTCTGGCCGTACTCATCCAGGAAAGCATCCAGCTGCCAGATGCCTTCGTCGTCGATGCACTGCTGCACAGGGCCGCCGTAGGTGGGGCAGATGTCGCAGGCGGTGCCGCCCTGCAGGTCGTTGGTCAGCAGGGTGGGCTCATCCCAGCGGGAGTAGGAAACGAATTCCAGCTTGATGTGGTTGGGATCGCCAAAGTGCTCCTGGGCATAATGGAGCTGCCAGCAGTTTGTCACGTCCAGACCGTTGATGTTGCGGTCGAAGGTTTCAACCCGCAGGGTGATCCACTCATCGTCCGCCAGGGCGGCTCCGGTCAAGCCCAGCAGCATCGCCAGAGCCAGCAGGATAGCCAGGGTTTTCTTCATAGTTTTTCTCTCCTTTTTTTATATTCACCGTCATACAGACGGCAAGATACGCACTTGCAAAGCATCAGCCCTTCACCGCGCCGATGGTGACGCCGGCCACAAAATAGCGCTGTACGAAGGGATACACCACCAGGATGGGCAGCGTGGCAAAAATGATGGAAGCGGGCTCGATGGATTCGGAAATGCTGGATGCCACCGTTTGGGATCCCCCTTCCATGGCAGCCACATCCACTGCCTGGGAGCCCTTGATCAAATGGTAAAGCTTGAGCTGCAGGGGCTGGTAGGCCTTATTCCGGATGTAATACAGCGCATCCTGGAAGCTGTTCCATTTGCCCACGGCATAGAACAGCGTCAGGGTCGCCAGGGACGCCATCGAAAGGGGCAGCACGATTTGGAGCAGGATCTGGAAATCGTTGGCGCCGTCGATGGTGGCCGCCTCCTCCAGGGAATCGGGAAGGGCAGTAAAGAAGCTCTTGAGAATGATCATGTTGTAGGTGCTCAGCATGCCGGGCAGAATCAGGGACCAGGGGGTATCCAGCAATCCCAGCTCCTTGATATTCAGGTAAATCGGGATCGTGCCGCCGGAGAAATACATGGTGAACAGCGCCAGCACATTGAAGAACTTCCGTCCCCGCAAACGCTTCTTGGTCAGCGGGTAGGCCATCAGGATGGTCAGGATCATGGAAAACAGGGTATACACAACGGTGATGATGATGGTGAAAACCAGGGAGCGGGTCATGCTGCGGTCCGCAAAAATGGCTTTGTACGCCGTGGTATCAAATTCCACAGGCCAGAAAGAAACGGCACCGCGGAGGATGGCGGATTTGCCGCTCAGGGAGATGGCGGTCACGTTGATGAAGGGCAGCAGGCAGCTCAGGCTGAACAGGAGAATAACCAGGGCCAGAATCATCTGCGGGGCGGTCCAGATTTTCCTGGACTTTTCCGCTGTCAAACGGGTATTCACAGTTTTTGCATTCATCTGCCGCTCCCCCTTACCAGATACCGTCTTCGCCAAGACGCTTGGTCACGAAATTGGCGGTGGAAATCAGAATCAGGCCCACCAGCGACTGGAACAGGCCGATGGCCGTGGCCCGGGCGGGCTGGGCATTGGTAATGCCGGCGCGGTATACGAAGGTGGACAGCACGTCGCAGTAATCCTGCACCTGCGGATTGCCCATCACATAAGGCCGGTCAAAGGAGATGTTCATCATCTGGCCCACATTCAGGATCAGCAAAACCACGATGGTGGAGCGGATGCCGGGCAAGGTCACATGCCAGATCTGCTGCATTTTGTTGGCGCCGTCGATCTTGGCAGCCTCGAACAATTCCATGTTGATGCCGGTGATGGCGGAGAGATACAGGATCGTGCCCCAACCCATGCTCTGCCACACGCCCACCACAGTATACGTGATCTGCCAATGGATGCCGTCCGTCAGGAAGGGGATGCTCTTTTTGATCCAGCCCCATTTGAGCAAGGTGGCATTGATGATGCCGGTTGAGGGAGAAAAGATCGTCAGCGCCATACCGCCGATGATGATCCAGGAAAGGAAATGCGGCAGATACAGCAGCGTCTGAGAGACTTTTTTAAAGCGGACGGCCCGCAGCTCGTTGAGCATGATGGCCAGCACAATGGGCACAGGGAAGCCGGCAATCAGGCCCATGAAGTTCAATACCAGCGTGTTGCGAAGCGCGATGGGAAAATCCGGCATGCTCATGACAAAGCGGAAATTCTCCAAACCGATGAATTTGCTGCCCCACATGCCCTTGAACATGTTGTATTTCTGAAAAGCAATGATGAGGCCGATCATGGGCTTGTAGCAGAAGATCAGATAAAAAGCCACCGGCAGGATCAGCATTGCGTAGAGCCGCCAATCCCGAAGGAACCAATTGCTCCCCCGTTTGCTTTGCGGATTGTTCCGTACAGTCATGTTGTCTTCACTTCCTTGAATTCCTTTATGACCGCTATGGGAAATGATGTTTCCGTCCGGATATCTCTATGATAAATTTATTATAGCTGCAAATATCGAATACTTCTATGCAAATTCCGCTCGATAATATGCATATCCTGTTTTTGAATAAAGGAACTGCGTTCCTGAGAATTTTAAAAACCCCTATCTGTTTTTCAAGAGGATTTTCCGCACAGAAAACCGAACTAAAAATGGACATAACCGGGCGGCGCCGCCGTCCGCCGGAAGGGAAGCGTAAAAAGATGTACCGGGTAGGTATCGCTGGCTGCGGGGGCATCGCGCAGGTGCACGCCGCCGTGCTGCACCAGCTTTCACAGACGCGTTTGTCCGCATGTGCGGATATTCTGCCGGAAAGGGCGGAGGCACTGGGAAAAAAATACGGCTGCGCCGCCTATTCCTCTCTGGAAGAAATGCTGGAAAAAGAAAAACTGGACGCAGTGCACCTGTGCACGCCCCATGCGCTGCACGCTCCCATGGCGCTGATGGCAGCGGAAAGGGGCGTTGCGGTGTTTTTGGAAAAGCCTCCCATAACCGCTCCGGATCAGTGGGCGATGCTGGAGGAAGCGGCAAAAACAGTCCCGGTGGGCGTTTGCTTTCAGAACCGCTACAATCCCAATGTGCAGGAGGCGCGCCGGCTGATGGAAAGCGGGGAGCTGGGCCGCGTTCTGGGCGCCCGGGCTTTTGTCACCTGGCATCGGGAGGCCGCCTATTATACCGACAGCGGCTGGCGCGGGGCCTGGAAAACCGAAGGCGGCAGCGCCCTGATCAATCAGTCCATTCATACCCTAGACCTGCTGGTAACTTTGCTGGGCGCTCCTTCCCTGTGCGAAACCCAGATGCGGAATCATCATCTGCGGGGCGTCATCGAAACAGAAGACACGGTGGAGGCTTACCTCATCCTGGGGGGAAAGCCCGCCCTTTTTTATGCCTCTACCGCTTATCCCTCCGACGCGCCCGTCCTGCTGGAAATCCAGCTGGAAAAAGCTGCCCTGCGCATCGAAGGCAGCGGGCTGGAAATCCTCTCCGGAACAGACGTACGGCGCCTTGCTTTCTCCACTCCCGAAACCCTGGGAAAAGGCTACTGGGGCAACGGGCATCTTCCCTGTATCCAGGATTTCTATCGCTGTATGGAAGAAGGCAGACCCTATCCCAACCGGCTGGAAAACGTGCGGGACACCGCCATGCTGGTGATGAAAATGTACGAACAAAGCAGAAAAACGCTGTAATGGGATCGGAGCGTTTTCCCATTTGAGCCATCAAAAAAGGACAGCTTCCGCTGTCCTTTTTTCATTCAGCTGTCATCCCTGTTTCGTCCGGGCGGCGGCCTTGGCCCGCTGCTCATGGCTCAGCTCCCGCTTGCGCATGCGCAGGGATTTGGGGGTGATCTCCAGCAGTTCGTCGTCGTCGATGAACTCCAGGCATTCCTCCAGCGTCAGCGGATGCACGGAAACCAGGCGCAGGCTGTCTTCCGAGGCGGAGGCGTTGCGCATATTGGTCACGTGCTTCTGCTTGCACACGTTCACCACGATATCGCCGGGGCGGCTGGATTCGCCGCAGATCATGCCGTTGTAAACCGGTGTCTGGCTGCCGATGAAGAGCGTGCCCCGATCCTGGGCGTAAAACAGGCCGTACTGGGTGGCGTCGCCGGTTTCATAGCAGATCAGGGCCCCCACATTGCGGTGTGGGATCTCGCCCTTATAGTCCTCGTAATGATCGAACACGGCGCTCATGATGCCTTCGCCCCGGGTATCGGTCATGAATTCGCTGCGGTATCCAAAGAGCCCCCGGGAGGGCACCAGGAATTCCAGCCGCACCCGGTCGCTGCCGCCCATGGATTCCAGCGTGCCGCGGCGGCGGCCGATCTTCTCGATCACGGCGCCGGCATACGCCTGGGGCACGTCGGCCACCATGCGCTCGATGGGCTCCTGCCGGTTGCCATTCTCAAAGCGGTAAATCACCTCGGGCTTGCTGACCTGGAATTCGTATCCTTCCCTGCGCATGGTTTCGATGAGGATCGACAGGTGCAACTCTCCCCTGCCCCATACCTCGAACTGATCAGGGGTCTCCCCGTCTTTGACCCGAAGGGATACGTCGGTTTCCAGCTCCCGGTACAGCCGGGCCCGGAGGTGCCGGCTGGTGACATAGGTGCCTTCCCTGCCGGCAAAAGGAGAATCATTGACCGAGAAGGTCATGGTGACAGTGGGCTCCGTGATGGCCACGAAGGGCAGCGCCTCCGGCGCCTGGGGATCGCAGACCGTATCGCCGATGGAGATGTCGGCAAGGCCGGTCAGCGCCACGATATCGCCCATGGCCACTTCTTCCGCGCCGACGCGCCGGAGCCCGTCATACAGAGACAGACCCGTGAGCCGCCAGGGCGGAGACACCTGATCGCTTTCGGCGTTGCAGCGCACCACCATCATGTTGTCCTTCAGGGTGCCGCGGTTGATGCGGCCGATGCCGATGCGGCCCACATAATCAGAATAGTCGATGGTGGAAATCAGCACCTGGGCCGGCCCGTCGGGATCGCCTTCGGGGGCCGGGATATATTTCATGATGGTATCAAACAGGGGCTGCAGGTTTTCTCCCGGCTCATCGGGATTCAGCGTGGCGGTGCCCTTCCGGGCGGAGGCGTAGATGATGGGCCTGTCCAGGGTGGCGGGATCAGCGTCCAATTCGATCAGAAGATCCACCAGCTCATCCACCACTTCGGCGCACCGGGCGTCGGGCCTGTCCACCTTGTTGATCACCAGCAGCACCGGCAAATGCAGGCCAAGCGCCTTCTGCAGCACGAACCGTGTTTGCGGCATGGGGCCTTCGAAGCTGTCCACCAGCAAAAGCACCCCGTCCACCATCTTCAGCACCCGTTCCACCTCGCCGCCGAAATCGGCGTGGCCGGGGGTATCCACGATGTTGATTTTGGCATTTTAGATCGGAAGAGCACACGTCTGAACTCCAGTCACCGCTCATTATC
>CAZQAM010000051.1:0-7688 GCA_964591355.1 uncultured Oscillospiraceae bacterium | reverse complement strand
CTTTTGATTCCCCTGTGCGCTTTGCGCACAGGCCGCGCGGTTTTACCGCGCTGCCCGGGAGCGGGGGTAGGCGTTAAAGCTTCTTGATGCGATTACTGCTTTGCACGAACAAGGCCGCCCTCTTTGCTGCTTTCTCGGGCTCCGAGAAAGCAGACCCCCGTCCGTTCCGTTGCGGAAAGGCTGCCCTTTCTGGTTCTCTTTCGGGCTTGAAAGAGAACGCCCAGGCGTCGTATCAGTTCACTTTAAAGCCGTGCTGCTGGCACCAGGTATAACCGTAGGTCTTTCTCTTGGCTTCAAAGCGAAGCTTGGCATTGCAGTTTTCAAAAGCGTCGTCTGCGATCTCGCGCAGGGAATCGGGAAGCTTTACTGTTTTGAGGGCTGTGCAGCCTTTGAAGGCAGCGCTGCCGATAGACTGGACTTTGGCGGGAAGGAACAGCGCTTTCAGGCTGGTGCAGTTTTCAAAACAGCCTTCGCCGACATCGGTCAGGGTAACGGGCAGTGAGATATTTTCCAGGTAGCGGTTGCCGGCAAAAACGGTGGTGCTGATCGTTTCGGTGCCTTTCTGGAAGGTGATCTTCTTCAGGTTCGGGCAATCGGAGAAAGCGCCTTGGCCGATTTCTTCGATGGCTGCGGGAATGGTCAGGCCTTCTGCGCCCAATTTACCGCAGCCGGAAAAAGCGTTTTCCCCGATGGACTGCAGCGACGCGGGCAGGGTGACGGACGTGATCCGGGGACAGCCGGCAAAGGCGCCGTTTCCGATAGACTGCAGGGACTTGGGCAGCGTCAGCTTTGCGATCCTGTCGCAGCCGGCGAACGCCCCGTCCGCCAGGGAAACGATTCCCTCCTTGAATTTCAGGGAGGTCAGCGCGGCGCAGCCCCGGAAGGCGCTGCCGTCCACGAACAGATTTTCACCGTTCAGGTTCACAGTTTTCAATTTGGCGCAGTTTTCAAACGCCAGCGCTTCCACCCGTGTTGTATGGGAGCCGAAATGGACTGTGGCCAGGGTGCCGGATCCGGAGAAAGCGCCTTCGCCGATGGTTTCCAGGCTGTCGGGCAGACGCAGTGTCGCCTTAAAGGGAACCCCCTGGAAGGCCCGGGAGCCGATGGCCACCAGCGAATCGGGCAGGGCGAATTCCTTCAGTGCCTGGCAGCCCGCAAAGGCAGAATCGCCAATGGATTTGAGCTGGGGCGGGAATATCATGGTCTTAAGCCGCGGACAGTCGGAAAATGCGGAATCCCCGATGGTTTCCAGGGAGCTGGGCAGGGTGACCTTTTCCAGGTTGCTGCAGTTCTGGAAAGCGCTGCTGCCGATGCGGTGCACGCTGTCGGGAATCGCGATGCCGGTGAGCCCGGTGCAGCCCTTGAACAGGCTGTCGGGAATCTCGGTATAGGAATCGGACAGGGAAAATGTGGTCAAATAGCTGCAGTTCATGAAAATGCTGCTGCCGATGCTCTCCAGGGTGGAGGGAAGATGGATCTCCGTCATTTCACAGCCGTAAAAAGCCTGGCTGCCGATGCTGGCGACGCCTTCGGGAATGACAAGCTTTTTCATGGTGCCGAAGGTAATGAAAGAGGCGGGGATCTCCGTATAATTCCGGGAAAAAGTGACCACTTCCGGCATATCGTTGCCGAAAGGCGCGTTGCATTTGATGGTGGCGGGCAGGTAGGGGATGACTTCGAAAGGATTATCCGCAAACGCTTTGTAATCCACGAACTGCAGCGATTTGGGAAAGCGCATTTTGGTCAGGTTATTGCCGCGGAAGGCCATGTAGCCGATCTCTTCCAGCCCTGCGGGCAGGCCCACGGAATCAACGGCCGTCCGGTTCTGATATATCGTATCTCCGATTTGGTAGGGATCATCCGCATCATAGTAGGGGCTGCTGGAAGGAACGAAGGCTTTTTCAGCAATGGCCCGGATCCTGGTATGGGGAAAATCCCTGGCCATATCGGGGTTTTTATCGGCACCGATATACTGGGCAATGACAACAGAGCCGTCATCCAGCACGGCGTACAGGTAGTTTTCTGTGGCATGTATCGGCAATTCTTCATCTGCAAGGCTGGTAAGCAGAGTGGTCTTCGCACAGGCGGTATTCACTCCCAGCCCTGCCAGAATCAGCAGAATCAGCAGAAACCAAAGCCAGCGCTTCATAGGGTGTTCCTCCTTGGCGTCAATACATAGTTTATTATAACATTCCTGCATACCGCTGTCAAATCTGGAAAGGCCGATCCAGCGTGGCAAAAGGGCTCGAAAAAGTGCCCCGGGCTGTCTTTGCAGCCCGGGGCGGATGACAGGCGGAGAATCAGCGCCAGTTGATCTGGTAATAATCATTGATCAGGGGATCTTCGAACCACCACCTGGTTTTATCCCAGCGGTAGGTATCGGGATATCCGCAGGTTTTTGCAGCGCTTTCGGCAGCGGAGATCATGGCCCGGATGGCGTGGTTCAAATCTTCGAGCAGCTTCGTGCCCCGGAGCTTTTTGGCAAAGGCATCGTAAGCGTCAATCGCGTTGTCGATGGCCTTATCCAAGGATTTGGCGGCCTTTTTCTGATTGTCGTTATTGGCGGTCAGCAAAGCGTAATCCAGAATCAGACGGGCCTGCCGGATATTCTGGGTATACAGGCAGCCGCCGTTGGGCTGGCGGAACCAGGTGCAGAATTCCTCGCTGACAAAAGGAATTTCTTCCGGTTCGAAGCCGAAAATGGTCTTGACTGTTTCGATGCGCTGCTTCTGATCGGTGATGTTGGCGTTGTACTTGCCCAACACATACAGGTGATAGTCCCCGGAAATCATGTAGGAGCCGATTTGAGCGCTGTCGATGGTCTGCAGGAAATCCCACATGTCGGTAATGACATAGAGGCCTTTCATGTCGGTGAAGAAGAGCACGTCTTTCCTGTCCTTGACCGCCCACAGCTCGTTGAGCATATTCATATCGCCCTTGAGCTTGTCAAAAATGGCGATCATCATCCGGCGGTTCCGGGCGGTGCGGCCCATATCGTTGCGATCCACCGTGGCGTTGGTGCGGGCGCGAACATAATCCACCACGCCCATGGCGTCCAGATGCTGGAAGCCGGCCTTGTATTTGGTGCCGCTGGTGCCGACATAGTTCATTTCCAAGTCAAAATCCACTCCGCCGATGATATCCACCATGGTATACATGGCAGCCATATCCACCGCGCAGTAGGCGTCGATCTTCACACCGCCCAGCAGCCAGCTGACCGTATTTGTTGTGTGACGGAAGCCTTCCCGCTCGTTGGTGGCGGTATTGAAAGCCGCGTTCAGCTTATAGATGCCGTGCACTTCGGGCACGTACACCAAGGTATCCCGGGGGATGGACAGCAGATCGATCCGGCCTTTGGTCTTGTTGATGCACACCAGCATAACAACATCAGTATGGGCATCCATCAGATTCCGCTTATTGCCGCTGGCATGATGGATGCCGGTGCTCAGATCCAAACCCAGCAGGAGAATATTGAGGAATTCATCCTGGGTCTGGGTGATTTTGACCTTCTGCGGATCCAGCAGCGGCGTGATGCTGGTCTTCTGCGCGGAAGCTTCCGGGATGGCGGCGCAGAACAGCAGGACGGCAAGCAGTATAAAAGACAGGATTTTTTTCGGCATGTGGTTTCTCCTTATCCATTTTGTATCGTGATAATTCGGCAGAAATGGCGACTCGGCAGCGCCGCATAAACGCGCAGTCTGCGCACGGCGTCCATGGGTTCATGCCCGGCGGACATGACCTTTACATTATAAGCGGACGCGGAAAAAAAGTCCACCTTTTTTTCGCCGGATCCCGATTTTTACATGTCCGGCAGCGGCTGCCCGGGGCGCGTCACCATTGGATCAGCCATACGGCCGCATCGTGGGCGGGCAGCGCTGCGATCAGGGCGTCCGCCGCTTTGCCGCTCCACAATTCTGTGGCCCGCCGCCAGGTTTTTTCGATTGCCTCCGCCGGCACGGAAACGCTGCGCGGTTCTTCCGAAAGATTGAAGACGGCGGCATAGCAGCCTGTCCCGTCTTTCCTGGGCGCCAGCCAGACACATTCGGTATCCGTGGTGGACAGGGGATGGGCGCACCAGGTTTCCTTTTCGATGGCCAGCACCTCCCTATTGGTGAGCAGCGCCAGGGTAAAGGCGTCGTTCTGCGGCAGGTCGCCGCCGATCATCAGGGGAGAAAGCATCATGCACCACAGCGTCATCATGGTGCGCTGTTCCGCCGGGGTGAAACGCGTCCAGTCCTTTTTGCCGTAGCATTGGCGCAGGGCGCCTATCGGCAGCATATCGGCGTCCGGCCAGTGCCCCGGGCCGGCGTGGATGCACCATTTTTCCGCCCGCTCGAACATGGCTTTCAAAAGCCGCCAGTCATCCCAGAAATCGTCTGTGATGCGCCAGAGATTGGCGTTCCGCTTGAGATGCTCCGCCTGCTCCAGGGGAGAAGGACCAGGGGAGAGGGACAGTACGATGTCCCGGCCGCACTGCCGGCAGGCCTGGGAGATCAGTTCGATTTCCCGGCGGCAGCGGGGATATTCCCGGGCGATATCGTCGCATTTGACGAAATCCACCCCCCAATCGGCATACAGGCGGAATATGCTGTCATAATACGTCTGCGCGGCGGGAAGATCACACTTGAGGCCGTACATATCGGGGTTCCACTGGCAGATGGAATGCGGGTCGGCGGCTTCAGCGCAGGTGGAAGCGCTGTTCCAGATGGGCAGCTTCCGGTGGGCCGCCATTCTTGGCAGTCCCCGCATGATATGGATGCCGAATTTCAGGCCCAGGGAATGAACATAGTCCGCCAGCGGGGCGAAGCCCCGGCCCTCCCGGGCGCTGGGGAAGCGGTTTTCAGCGGGGATCAGGCGGCCGTATGCATCCATGCACAGATCCGAAAAGGGCTCATAGAGATGGGAAGACGCCGGGGGCTGATACCATTGAATATCCACTACTACGTATTCCCAGCCGAAATCCTTCAGATTTTTTGCCATATAGTCGGCGTTGGCTTTTACCTGCTCTTCATTCACGGCGGCGCCGAAACAGTCCCAGCTGTTCCAGCCCATGGGCGGATACTGCGCGATCATTTTATGCGGCTCCTTCCATCTGTTTTTCTTTATTATCCGGGAAAAGGGGCAGTTTGTCAATCACGGACGCGGCGCAAGGACCCTTCAAAAAACGCGGGAGGAGCACCTGGCTCCGCCCGCGGCTTGCTTTACAGCACTTTATTCAGGAAATCCTTGGTCCGCTGCTGCTGGGGATGAGAGAAGATTTCCTCCGGCGTGCCCTCTTCCACGATCTGCCCCTCGTCCATGAAGATGACCCGGTGGGCCACTTCCCGGGCGAAGCCCATTTCGTGGGTGACCACCACCATGGTCATGCCTTCTTTTGCCAGCCGCTTCATTACATCCAGCACCTCGCCCACCATTTCAGGGTCCAGAGCGGAGGTGGGCTCGTCAAAGAGCATCACCTGGGGCTCCATGCACAGGGCCCGCACAATGGCGATGCGCTGCTTCTGCCCGCCGGAGAGCTGGCTGGGATAGGCGTCGGCCCGGTCGGCCAGGTTGACGCGCCTAAGCAGCGCCATGGCCTTGTCCTCGGCTTCCTTTTTGCTTTTTTTCAGCAGCTTCATGGGGGCCAGGGTCATGTTTTTCAGCACGGTCATATGGGGGAACAGATTGAAATGCTGGAACACCATGCCCATTTTCTGCCGGTGGATGTTGATGTTGACTTTGGGGTCGGTGATGTCGGTGCCTTCAAAGGTGATGGTGCCCTTCGTGGGCTCCTCCAGCAGGTTCAGACAGCGCAGGAACGTGGATTTCCCGCTGCCGGAAGGCCCGATGACCACCACCACTTCGCCCCGGGTGATATCGGTGGTGACGCCGCGCAGCGCCTTGATATCACCGCCGTTGAAATGCTTTTCCAGCTCCTTGACGGAGATGATCACATCAGTGGTCACTGTTGCGCAGCCTCCTTTCCAGTTTGCCGATCATGCTGGTCAGCGTCAGGGTGACGGCCAGATACAGCAGGCCGGAGACGATGTAGGGGGTAAAGGCCGAGAAGGTGCGGGAGCGGATATAGTCGCCGGCCTTGGTCAATTCGGTCAGGGCGATATAGGAAAGCACGGAGGTTTCCTTGATCAGGGAAATGAATTCGTTGCACATGGCGGGCAGGGCGGATTTGGCCGCCTGGGGCAGCACGATGTAGATCATGGTCCTGAACCCGGACAGGCCCAGGGACCGCCCGGCCTCCGTCTGCCCCTTTTCCACGCTCATGATGCCGCCGCGCACGATTTCCGCCACGTAGGCGGCGCTGTTGAGGCCGCAGGCGATGACGCCCACGATGATCTTGTCGATGCGCACGGTGCCGAACACGCCGAAATTGATGAGCAGCACCTGCAAAAGCAGGGGCGTGCCGCGCATAAGGTTGATGTATCCTCCCGCCAGACGTGAGAAAAACCGCGCCACGGCGGCGCCGGCCTGGGCAAAAAAGCCCTTGCCCCGGGCGGACATATCCTTGATCTGGGGCAGCCGCAGGATGGCCAGGATGGTGCCCAGCAGCAGGCCCACCAGGATGGAAAACAGCGATACTTCCAGCGTTTTCCCCAGGCCCTGCAGATAATTCAGCCAGCGGCCGTCCTTGATGACGTTGAGATAAAGCTCTTTATAGATGCCCTGCCACAGATTGAGCGTATTGCTTTCCATGGCGGGCTGAATGGCCTGCCACCATTCCTCGAAGATGCCGGCGTTTTCGATGATCCCTGTCACGGTTTCGTCCTCTCTCCTGTATCAAGTAAATGCCGTAAGGGAGGAAATCTCCCTTACGGCTTAAAGTCATCCGGGGAAATTATTCAGCGGCGCCGTAATACTTGGCAGCCAGCTGTTCCATAAAGCCCTCAGCCTTCAGTTCGGCCAGCGCGCCGTTGATCTTGTCCAGCAGTTCTGTATTGTCCTTGTTCACGGCGATGCCGTACCAGTCGGCGGCGCCCAGATCGATATCGGCGATGACCAGGGAGGGATCGTTGAGGCTGGCCAGGATGGCCTGGCCCACAGGGCCGTCCACGATCACGGCGTCGATCTTGTTGCCCTGCAGATCCAGGGTGGCATTGATGAAGGAGCTGTAGGTGGATACGTTTTCAGCGCCGGTGATTTCTTCGGCCTTGAAATCGCTGGTGGTGCCCAGCTGCACGCCGATGGTCTTGCCTTTCAGATCATCCATGGTGGCAAAGCCCGCGTCGGCCTTCATGATGACCACCAGCCCGGCGTCGATGTAGCCGTCGGAGAAATTGACGGACAGCTTGCGCTCCTCCGTGATGCTGATGCCGGAGAGGCCGATCATATCCTTGTTGGTCTGCACGGCGGACACCACGGCGTCGAACGCCATGGATTCCGGCTGGAATTCCACGCCGATCTTTTCGCCGATGGCGTTGATCAGATCCACGTCAAAGCCCACCACTTCGTTGCCTTCCACATATTCAAAGGGAGGATATTCGGGGTTGGTGGCGTACAGGATGGTTTCGGCGCCCGCCAGAGCGCAGGAAGCCAGCATCATCATAGCGGCAAAAAGAGCGATCAGTTTCTTCATGGTTTTTCCCTCCTGAAATGATTTTCATCCGTTGATTGCTTCGGTACGACGTCAGTATAGCACGGCCGAAACGGCTTGTCAATAGGAAAAATGAATTTTTATGCAAATTATTTTATTG
>CAZQAM010000050.1:0-7796 GCA_964591355.1 uncultured Oscillospiraceae bacterium | reverse complement strand
GCGGATGCCAGTGCCAAGAAACAGCAGCAGCATGGCCGTATCCCGGGGGCGTGTGAATTTCAAATAGCGCTGCTGCGCGCTGGTAAGCCCTTCGCCGGAGGAAACGGTATCCAGCAAGCGCTGCATTTCATCCCTTTCCAGACGGAGGATCGGCTTGTCATGCAGCTTCGGCAGAGAGACAAGCGTGGCAATATTCGCATCTATATGCTTATTTTTAAATAAATATTCAAACAATGAACGAAGAGATGAGAGCTTGCGCATGATGCCCAACTCGTGATTCTGCACCACATGCTCTTCGCCGCTTTCTTCATCCATCACATAATACTGGCTCAGATAATCCTGATAATTTTCGATATCCCGAAGCTGAATGGCATTCAGTTCACGATCTGTCATAAAACGTGGATCCAGATCTGCGAATATCGGGTTTTCGCTGATCAGATACTGAAAGAACAAGCGAAAGTCGTACGCGTAGGCGACACGGGTCAGGGTGCTGGTGGTCTGCGCAATGGAACGAAAAAAATCAGTGCATACTGCAGGCAATTCTTTCTGCAGGCCGCGCAGCCTTTCCAGGCGTTTGATATCCGATTGGGTATGGTAATCCATCACTTCAGGCATAATAATCTCCTCACAGCCGATAATAGAAAGCAATTCTTTCAACAGTTTATTTCAGAAAAAACTGAAAAAGATTGTACCGTTGCTTTAAGTCAAAAAACATGGTAAATAAATGATCGCGGCAAAAGTTTCCTTGGAGACCTTTTTCAGTATACCATACCCCCTCTTTTTGGTCAATACTATTCGTAAAAGTTTTCTTTTGCGAATAGTATAAGCCTGGTCTGTGAGGTTGATTTACGCTCCCCCGCTCCTTCCCTGGCCAATGACAACGGAAAAAAGCCCAGTCATTCTATCCTGGCATATCGTTATGACTGTCGTTACTTCTCATCCAAAGACTTCACGTTTCCTTCAGTTTGCACACAAACAAAACCTTCAACCAATTCTCTTGTTCATGGTTCATACAATTATCTTTTTTAAAGAAATGAATCCGCTTTTTAAGGAACCGGCTTCCAAGTTTTGAGGTCCTTCGCCCTGCGGACTCAGGATAACAGATATGTTTTGTGTTTTATCCCCTTCTGTTACCCTGAGCGCTTGCGTGCGAAGGATCTTATATTTTTGGATCATTTTCGATCGTTTTGGCGAGGAACAGCAATCAGCCAGACGGTCTCCCCCGTTGGATGTATTCTTTTTTCAGCTGTATCCAGGCAAAATGCGTTATATTTTTAGACTCTTTTTCCCGTCTTTTTCCCGTTTTATTTATTGCTGATTTTTTATTTCTATAGTATACTTACTTGGTTATTCAAAATCAGAAGGTAACGGAGAAAAACGGTGCAAGTTTCCGATACCTTCAGGAGGCAATCATCGTGGGTACCTTTGTCAGACGCATTCTCATGAGTATTTCTGGTGTCTCATTGGGCGGCTTGTGTGTCGGCATGTTCAAACACGCAGCTTTCGGTGTTGATCCTTTTCAGGCCCTCATGAGCGGGCTCGATGCTGTAACTCCCATCCGGTTTGGAACGCTGTATGTGATCGTGAATCTTGTGCTGCTGCTTTTTTCGCTGATCATGGACCGGCGCAAGATCGGCCTTGCAACTTTGGTCAATCTTTTCCTGCTGGGCTATGTCGTTGAATTCTCGCAGGCGCTGTGCGCAAGGCTGTTCCCTGATCCGGGAATCGGCGAAAGAATCCTGCTGTTTCTGGCGGGGCTGATTATTCTCTCCCTGTCCGCTTCCCTTTATATGACGGCGGATCTGGGCGTGTCCACCTATGACGCTGTCGCCCTGGTCTGGTCCGAACGCCAAACAAAGATTCCCTTCCATTACTGCCGTATCATAACGGACTGCATATGCGTCATCACAGGCGCTGCGCTGTGCTGGGTTTCCGGCATGAGCATGTCCCAGATTTTAGGCTCTGTCGGTATCGGTACAGTCGTCACCGCCTTTTTTATGGGCCCGATGATCGTTTTCTTCACGAAAAAGGTCGCCCGGCCGCTGCTGGGCGTTTCAACAGGGCATTCGCCACGCCCTGGTTTCTGATATCGCGGATCTCTGAAAAAGAAAGATTTCAGAAACTGCGGATATGGCGCTGGAGAGGAACGACTGCGTAAGTCAAGGCTTTGCAGGCAGCTTATCGTATCCGCCGTACTGTATCAGGGCCTGCAGGATTTCGGGATACGGCCAGGTGCAATCCGTCCGGCTGAAAATGCCGAAGTTTTCCCCGTCTCCGGCAAAGGAATGATTGTCCCACCACACTACCGGTATATTTCGGGATGCTGCGGCGGCGGTATAATATGCCGTAAAATCCACCCGGGCCTGGGTGTTGCCCCTCTTGTCCCGCGCGCCGAATTCGCCAATGATGACGGGGATCCCATTCACGATATAACGCTGATACAATTTCTGGATGAACTGGATGATCTCATTGACTTGGGATGTTTTTTTCAGATCAAAGGTCCTGATGCCGCCGGGCTGCAGGGCAAAATTGTAAGGCGTATATGCGTGCACTGAAACGATGATCCTGTTTTCCGCAGAGTCCTTCGGCAGCTGGAAAAGATCGCTTACCGCATTATACGGCGCTGCCGTATAGGCGGGCACCATCAGATAACGGTTCGGATTATTCCCGCCGGAAGACCTGACAATTTGAACAAACAGCTGGTTGAGCTGGTTGATGATTTCTGCCGACTCGCGGCACAGCGGCGCGTTTGCGTTGAAGTTCCATTCATAATCTGTGTCCTTCAGCCGCGGCTCATTCATGGATTCAAAAATCAACGCATCCCCGTAATCCTGAAACCTCTCCGACAGCTGCTCCCAGACGGCAGTAAAATACGCGGTTGTTTCCCCCAGTCTGTCCATTGACGGATAGACCTGATCCTCATCGTGATGGATATTGAGGATCACGAACATTCCCTCGTCCATCGCCCAGTCCACCACTTGCTGAACCCTGTCCAGCCAGCGTTGACTGATCTGATAATCGGATGAAACGTGATCATGCCACGATACAGGAATCCGGATGGTGGAAAAACCAGCGGCATGAACGGCCTGAATCATCTCTTTCGTGGTGTATACGCCGCACCAGGATGCCTCCAACGTCATTTCGCCGGCATTTGCGTTCCAATCCCCTTTGATGGCGTCGAAGGTATTGCCCAGATTCCAGCCAACGCCCATTGCGCGCATAAACCGCATGGCTTCAAGATCGGGGATCGGCTGCTGCGCCAGGCTGATTTGCGGAACCGTAATCATAGCATCGCTCTCCCCCATGGCTGTGCTCAGCGGCGCCGGAAACAGGATAAAAAGTATGAGAACAGCAATGATTCTGGATACTGGCTGCTGCATGCGATCCTCTCCATTCTTTTCTTCATTAATGTTATCATGCCATAACTGAATTCCGTTGTCAAGATGAGCAAAGGATGGATTATTCCGGGAGAATATGGTATAAATAGTATATAAAAGGATGACGCAAGGAGCGGAAAGCATGAAAAGAATTGCATCCTGGATCATGGTGATGACGATGCTATTTTCCCCCATCCTGGCTTTTGCGCAGGAAGAAACGGCAGGATTGTATACCCTGGCCGCGCCCTATGGCCTGAAAATCGGGGCGCCGCTTTCTTACAGTCAGATGACAAATCAAAGCTATCTCTCCCTGGTCCACACCCATTTCAACAGTGTTACGGCCACCAATGAAATGAAAGCCTATTCCCTGCTGGATCAGCGCGCGTCCCAGCGCGCCGAAGACGGCATGCCGGAGATGAATTATCAAAGGGCTGATGTCATGGTGGCCTGGGCGCAGAAGATGGGCATCGGCGTGCGGGGGCATGTGCTGGTGTGGGATGCCTATATGCTGGATTGGTTCTTTCACGAGGGCTATGACACCAGAAAACCCTATGCGGACGCCGATACGATCAGGGCCCGGACGGAAGCCTATATCACCCGGGTGATCACGCATTTTGAAGAAAAATTCCCGGGCGTGGTATATTGCTGGGATGTGGTGAATGAAGCGGTGGGCGACAATCCTGGGGAATACGCCCCAGGCGATCCCCGCCATGTGCGCACCAAAAGAAGCGGCGGCGATAACCTTTTTTGGGAATACATGGGCAGCGACTACGTGGAATATGCCTTTCTCTACGCCCGGAACGCCGTGGAAGCCCTGGGCGCGGATATCAGGCTGTACTACAACGATTACAATGCCTATTTCGCCGAAAAGGCAGCGGCTGTCCGCGCTTTGGCGCAGAGCGTGAACAGCTTTGCACAAGACGAAAACGGACAGCCCAGAAAGCTTCTGGACGGCATTGGCATGCAGGGGTATATCGGCGGCTATGGCACCCAGGCAGGATGCCTGATGGACAGCCATATCGGTATGATCCGCAATGAAATCCTCCGGTATGCCGCGCTGGAGCTGGAAGTGCAGATCACGGAAATGGCGGTGCGGAATTTCGATCCCTCCCAGACGGAGAAACACGCAGCCTATTATGAAAAGCTTTTCAGGAGCTTGATCAGCCTGTATCAGGACGGGGTCAATCCCCTCAAGGCCGTATCTGTCTGGGGGCTCACCGATCAGCCCCACGCCGTCAAGGGATCCTATGCGTATAACCTGAACAGCCCATATGGCGGTCTGTTTGATGAAAACCTGAAGGAAAAGGATGCCTTCCGGAGGGTGTATCAGGCGCTGAAACCGTAAAAATTTCAGAACAAAAAAGAGCCTGTTTTCAGGCTCTTTTTTTGTTGTTTTTTAAGGCACGGAATCCGGATCAGCCACCGCCCAGAAGGCCGGCTTTGGGTTCAGACTCGCGTCGAAAAGCAACGGATAACTGGCGGAACGCCAGCTCATGCGGTCCGACAGGCCCCATACCTGCACGGCTTCAAACTGATCGCTGCAGCGCAGCAGCAGCCGCATGATCTGTCCGTATTTCTCCGCCTGTTTCCTGAAGCTCGTCTCGGTGCGGTTATCCACCCCGATGTCCATTTCGCTGACCCGAAGCTTTATGCCCAAGGCCGCAATGTTTTCCACCGCCGTTTTGATCAGCTGCATGGAAGGAAAGCCGACGGAATGATGCATCTGGAAGCCGTACCCATCAATATTTCCTTCGGGGATCAGAGTATTCAGCAACCGGATGATGCCGTTCAGCTTGCCCGTCATGGCGGTATTGTAATCGTTGTAGTACAGCAGCGTGCCTTCCGGGGCGTATTTGCGGGCCAGTTCAAAGGCACGGGCCACAAAGTCCTCCCCCACCACCTTGTACCAGTTGGATTTGCGCAGCCAGTTTGTGCTGTCGTCAATCGCTTCGTTTACCACATCCCAGGAAACGATCACGCCGGGATAATTCTTCTCCATGTATTCCATGACGCCCTTGATATAGTTTTCCAGCCGTCCCAGCATCACTTCCCGGGTAACGAAAGGTTTTTTCGCATCATACCCTTCGTGGAAAAATGCTTCCGGCGTCTGGGAATGCCACACCAGCACGTGTCCGTGCATTTTCAGGCCGTTGTCCCTGGCGAAATTGAGCAGGCTCTTTGCGGCGTCAAAATGCACCGCGGCGGCTGTTTCGTCCTGCTGCGCCAGTTTTCTGGACGTGGGAACATCCAGCACGGAATCCGGCTTCAATTCATTTTCCGGAGTAATGATATTGAATTGATCAAGGACCAGCTGTTTCAGCTTCCTGTCTCCCATGGCGCCGGCCGGCACGGCAGAGCCGAAATCAAACTTCCCCGCATAAATGTCTTTCAGGGAAGGGATAGTTTCCACAGCGTCAATGATCATGGGCGGCTCGGTGGGCCTGGGTTCGGGCAGGCCATGCGGCGCTGTGACGGTAAAATCTTTGATGTCAAAGGGCAGTTCGGCCTCCGTTTTGGTTTCCACATACAGCACAAACCTTTCAAAGCTTCCGGCTTTGTAGGTGCCGGAAACGGCGGTCCACTCTCCCCTGCCGGCTTTCGCGGAAGCAATGTTTTCATAAGTTTCCAGGCCGCTAACGGAATGCGCCACAGAAATCATGAATTCCGCGCTGTCCAATTGGTCCTGGAATACCTGCACGCTGATTTTGTATTCTCCGTCCTCAATCAGATCAAAATCCCGGCCGGGAGAATTCCAGCTGCTGGTCCTGCCCCGGGTATGCAGCACACCGTTTTCATATGAGCATTCCGCGCCGCGGCCGTACCAGCCATCCAAGCCATTGGAAAAATCAGAAGTATATACCGTGATCCCTTCAGCCCTCGCCCCTGTGCAGCCGCTTGCAATCAGCGTCAGGGCAATCAGGAACAAAAGGAGTCTTTTCATGCTTTTCACCTTCCTTTCCTTACACTGATATTGTACATGATCTGATCATGAAAAGCAATTCTATTTCCTGCTTGATGGGATACTCAAAAAGGACTGCCCCGCACAGCAAAGTACGGGGCAGCCCGGGTTTATCAGGAATTCAGAGCAAAAGCACTTTGCTTATGCAGCGGGTACTTCCGCGGGCTCTTCCACCGCGTCTCCGTTGAACAGATCGCAGCGGTGCTGCCAGGCTTCCCTTGCGGCTTCCACGATTTCAATGGGAGTGCCGGTGCCCAGCTGCCAGTACAGGGTGGGACCCAGAACGTCATTTTCCTGGCCCAGGTAATAGGTCTTATTGGCCACCTGATGTCCGTTTTCACGGGCCATGGCGCAATATTCATCCACAGCGCGGTCGTCGGTGCGGGTGTACTTGTCACCGATCCAGGCGGTTTCCTGATCGACGCCGGGAGTCGGCAGGGTGTAGAGCGCGTAGATCTGCTGCAGCTTATGGGAGGTTTCTTCATCATACACATTGGGGATGCCCACGATGTTCACCACGTCGCCGTACAGATAATCGTCGGCATTGGGGCCCTTCGGGAAGGACACGCAGCCCCATTCAAAATCGCACTGCAGCATCAGGGGGTTGCCGGAAACATCGCCGAAGCCTTCGTAATGCTGGCCTACGAAGAAAGCGGTGGTGCCTTCCTTCCAGAAGCCTTCAAACCAGTTCCACTCTCCGTCGGGAGCATAGTCTTCTTTCCTGGGCATATAGGCATCGCCCCACTCCTGGCGTTTCGCGATGCCGGCCAGGGTCGCGTCGCTGTCAGCGGTTATGACCAGCTTGCCTTCATCGTTGAAATCGAAGAAGGTGCCGCCATTGCCGAACACGCAGCCGCGCAGCACACGGTCGCCATTGCCGGTCATGCCCCAAATGTCGATGATGCCGTCATTGTCGGTATCACGCTGTACCTTCTTGAGATATTCTTCGAATTTGTCCCAGGTCCATTCACCGTTCTGATGGAGGTCATAGATCTCGTTGTAGTCGATGCCGGCATCTTCCAGAACCTTCTTGTTGAAGAAGACGCATTCGCGGGGCTCGTTGGAGCCGGTCAGCACGCCATAGACTTTGCCTTCCTTGGTCATGAAATCAAGAGCGCCCTGCAGGAACTGCTCACCCTTGATGATTTCAGGATCCCAGGGCATGAACAGATCGTTGGCCAGAGGACCGCCGACGAAGTTGGGGTCGATCATGATCAGGCACAGTTCAGAAGCGTCCTTATCGGTCACCTTCGTGGACAGCTCCTGGGGATTCTCCTGCCAGCCCTTCCAGTTCTTCTCAACGATCTTGCAGTTGTAGGTGGCTTCCAGCCAGTCGCGATAGTCATACAGCATCTGGGTTTCTTCGTCGGGCTCAGCCTGACGGTCAGAATGCGCTTCGTCGCCGCCGCTCCACAGATCGGAAGAGCACACGTCTGAACTCCAGTCACCGCTCATTATCT
>CAZQAM010000049.1:6730-7910 GCA_964591355.1 uncultured Oscillospiraceae bacterium | reverse complement strand
TCCGATCTGAGCCGCCGCCCGTCCGGGGAAGCGGCGTCAAAATGGAGGACGCCGCCCTGGAAGGCAATGTCCAGGGGCTCTTTCACCAGCCCCAGATACCCCAGGGATCCGTCCAGCACCAGGCGGCCCTCGGTCTGATCTTCTTCAATGGGCACATAGGTTTCAAAGCTGGCGGAGGAGACGCTGCCCCGCTTTTCGGCCATGCCGCAGTAGAAACCGGCGGCCCGGCCCCGCTTCCGGAACGTCAAATCGGTGCCCAGGCGGGTGGTGACGCGAATGGTATCGCACTGGTTCAGGGCATGTATCAATTTGAGGGCCATGCGCCGGCTCCAGGCCGGGTTCATGCCGATGAATTCATTTTCCAGCAGGCTGGTGCCGTCCGCGCAGGACAGGGGCAGGGACAGAAACCGGGCGCCCCGGGCCACGGCGTCCGCCACGGGCCGGGCAGTGATAAAGGAAGAATCGGTGGCGCCCACGATCACATTGGCGCTTTCCAGCAGGGCCGCCATTTCATCGATGACCGCGCCTTCCTGCACGGCGATGCTGTCCAGCACCACGGATTTGAGCACCGCGTCCTGGCTCCTGGCCCAGCGGCCGAAGGCTTCCAGCTCCCGGGTGTGGGTTTCATCGGTCACCAGGAGGATCAGTTCGCCTTCTTTTACGGCCAGCCAGCGGTTCATCACGATGGAGATGCCTGTCTGAATATCCAAGGCCCAGCCCTTCTTCCTGCCTGTGCAAGCCCGGTATGCCCACCGGGCGTTTGATCCATTATAACGCAGGCGGCGGGATTTGACAACCGCCTGCCCGGGCGGAGGCAGGAGAAGCGGGGTTTTCCGGGAGCGCAAACGGGTTTGACAGGCCGGGCGGATCGTGGTATGATATAGCATAAATATACGGGAAACGGGGGAAAAGGATGAAAAAGGGGCAGTCCTTTGATTTTGATCATCCTATCCGTATTCAGCGCATGAAAGCCAATGGGCTGGATATCATTTTTTATACATTCGTTTTTTCCGTCCTGGCAGCCGCCATTCTTTGGATCCTGTGCATGAAGGACGGCAAATTCGGCATCTATTTCGATTTGTGGCGCGTAGGGGTCAGCATCCCATTGATCATCCTGGCGTATTTTGTATTGCAGCCGTTGAAAGAGCTGCGCTTCTATGTGCCCAAGATCGCCAAGAAA
>CAZQAM010000049.1:0-6720 GCA_964591355.1 uncultured Oscillospiraceae bacterium | reverse complement strand
TGACGGGGAAGGACCGGCGGGAGACCGAGCAAATCATGACCCGGGTGCTGGAAAGCGGCTTTATTGTGGATCCCGCCTGCATGAAGCAGGTGCGATAAAATATACCAAGGAGGAGACAACATGGAAGTATTGAAACTCATTGGCGTCCTGATCGTTGTGATTGGTTTTGCGATCAAATTCGATACCATCGCAACGGTCGTCATCGCCGGCATTGCCACCGGTCTGGTAGCCAACATGTCCTTCATGGAAATCCTGGAAACGCTGGGCGCTTCCTTCATTTCCAACCGGACGGCCACCCTGTTCGTGCTGACGCTGCCCTGCATCGGCATCTGCGAGCGCTACGGCCTGAAGGAGAAAGCTATCGACTTCATCCGCAGCATCAAGAATGCCACCACCGGCCGCGTGATCCTGATCTATCAGGTGATCCGCACCCTGGCCGCGGCCTTCTCCGTGCGTCTCGGCGGCCATCCCCAGTTCGTGCGCCCCGTGGTGGTGCCCATGGCTGAAGGCGCCGCCGTGGCCAAATACGACGCCATCGACGACAAAACCAGCGACGTTATCCGCGGCGCTTCCGCTGCCGCCGAAAACTACGGCAACTTCTACGCCCAGAACTGCTTCATGGGCGCTTCCGGCACCCTGCTGATCGTGTCCACCCTGGTGGCCCAGGGCTTTGAAGTGACCGCGCTGCAGATTGCCACCTGGTCCATTCCCATTGCTGTGATCAGCGTGCTGGTAGGCGCCTGGCGCGACCTGACGCTGGACGGCAGGCTGGCGAAAATGGCGAAAGGGGGCGCTGCGAAATGACGACCGCTCAGATCGTTTCTGAAATCTTCTATTCCCTGATCGGCCTGGTATTCGCTCTGGTGGGCGTGAAAGCCCTGCGGGATCCCGGCGCCCAGAAGAAAGCCACCACCGCCCTTTTCTGGTTCGTGCTGGCCTTCACCTTCATCCTGGGCAATTTCCTGCCCAAGTGGATCACCGGTCTGTGCGTGGTCATCATCGCCGTGCTCACCGGCATCCAGGGCGTGAAGCAGAGCGCCAATGACGCGCCCGATCCCCAGGAAGTGCGCGCTTCCGCCAACAAGCTGGGCTACAAGGTGTTCATTCCCGCCCTGTGCCTGGCCCTGGTGGCCGTGGTGGCCGCTACCCTGGGCGGCTCTGTGGCTTCCCTGTCCTGGCTCACCGCCAACAACGCCATCGGTGTTTCCGGTATCGTGGCCCTGATCGTGGCGCTGCTTCTGTTCAAGGCGCATCCCAAGTACATCGTCAAGGACGGCACCCGCCTGATGGATAACGTGGGCCCGGTGGGCATCCTGCCGCAGCTGCTCAGCGCGTTGGGCGCCCTGTTCACCGCCGCGGGCGTGGGCACCGTGATCGCCAACGGCGTCAGCGCCATCATTCCCGAAGGCAGCAAGCTTATCGCCTGCGCCGTATACTGCATCGCCATGGCTCTGTTCACCATCATCATGGGCAACGGCTTCGCCGCATTCTCCGTGATCACCGTGGGCATCGGCATCCCCTTCCTGATCGCGCAGGGCGCCAACCCGGTGATCGTGGGCGCGCTGGGCCTGACTGCCGGCTACTGCGGCACCCTGTGCACCCCCATGGCCGCCAACTTCAATATCATGCCCGCCGCTTTGCTGGAAGTGAAGGATAAGTATGCCATCATCAAGAGTCAGCTGCCTGTGGCCGGCATCATGCTGGTGATCCACATCGCGCTGATGTACTTCTTCGCGTTTTGAGGGTAGCCTATGAAAATTCTTCTCACGGCCTTTGAGCCCTTCGGCGGCGACACCGTCAATCCCGCCCAGGAAGCGGTGCGGATGGTGCCAGACGAGATCGCCGGCGCCGCGATCGTGAAGATCGACGTGCCGGTGGTGGTGGGCAAATCCATCGAGACGGTGCGCCGCGCCATGGAAAAGGAGCAGCCGGACGCCGTGCTGTGCATTGGCCAGGCGGGCGGCCGCATTGGCCTGACGCCGGAAAGAGTGGCCATCAATATCGATGACGCCCGCATCCCGGACAACGAGGGCAACCAGCCCATCGACCAGCCCGTCTTTGCGGACGGCGCCCCGGCCTACTTTGCCACGCTGCCTGTGAAGGCCATGGTGGCGGCCATCCGGGAAGCCGGCGTGCCCGCTTCCCTGAGCAATACTGCCGGCACCTTCGTGTGCAATCACCTGATGTACGGCGTATTGTACTACATCGAAAAATGCTGGCCCCATATGCGGGGCGGCTTCATGCATGTGCCGTTCCTGCACGAGCAGGTGATGAACCGGCCCAACACGGCCAGCCTGTCCAGACAGGATATCGTCACCGGGATCTGCGCGGCGCTGGAAGCCATCGTCGCCAACGAAAAGGACGCTGCCCACGTCATGGGCGCCACTCACTGACCGGAGGCAGACCCCGCCGCGGCGAAAAAAGCTTTGCCGGGGCAGCCATGAGACCGGGCTCTTTTGTTGAAAGAGAGCCCGGCATTTTTGCATAAATGGGCCCGGAAGGACAGGGGGGGAAATGCGTGATTATTCGAATTCGACATGATACACAGGCTGGTATCTCCGCTTATCATTGACAAAAATCCCAAATAATTAATATAATAAAAACAATCATCCTTTGGCGGGACAGATATCCTTTGCGCGTACCGGGGAAGCGAATGACGGCGGATGATTCCAAGGAGGGGTTCATACAATGACTGAGCTGGAAAAACTACACGGGCCGGTCTGGCGTATTGCTACGACGATGAAGAAGTGGACGCATTGAAGGAGAAGGCCATTATCTGGTGTCAGCAGTTCAACGCGCTGGATCCATTGGATTTTGACGGCCAGCGCGCTGTCCTCCAGGAGCATTTGGGCAGCATGGGCAAGCATGTGTGGATCGCCAAGACCTTCAACTGCGATAATGGAAAGAATATTTTCATCGGGAACAATTTCACTGGCAATTATAACATCACCATGCTGGATATCCGCGAGATCATCATCGGCGATAACGTGATGATCGGGCCGAATACGCTGATTGCCACCGTAGGCCATCCGCTGTCACCTATGGGCCGCAGAAAGCATTTGGGAATTGCCAGGCCCGTTACGATCGGCAACGACGTATGGATTGGCGGAAACGTTGTGATCCTGCCCGGTATCAAAATCGGCAATAACGTGGTGGTTGCCGCCGGAGCCGTGGTCACGAAAGATGTGCCGGACAACTGCGTAGTTGCCGGCGTGCCGGCCAGGAAAATCAAAGACATCGAAGATGACACGGCGGAAGACTGAAAAACCACAGGCACGGGCCATTAAAGAAAAATGCGGCCGCCTGAGGGGATTCCATATCATAAAAAAGGAGGCAGGATCGTGGCTCAATGCATCGTCGTGGCCGATGACCTGACCGGCTCCAACGCCACCGGCGTTCTGCTCAAAAAGCAGGGATACGATACCTACACCGTACTGGATCCCCGGCGGGCGGGGGATGCAGCGCTCTCGGGCAGCACCTGCCTGGCGGTGCCGACCGACAGCCGTTCTGTCCCGGCGAAGGAAGCCTACGACCGGGTGTTCCGCGCTGTGAGTCTGCTGAAAGGGCCCGGGGTAAAATGCTATTCCAAACGGATCGACAGCACCCTGCGGGGCAACCTGGGCAGCGAAACCGACGCGTTTCTGGACGCGCTGGGGCCGGAATATCTGGCGGTGTGCGTCCCCTGCTTTCCCGCCTCCGGGCGCATCCTGTGCGGGGGATACCTGCTGGTGAACGGCGTGCCCCTGGAGCGCACGGAAGCGGCCTCAGACCCCAAAAATCCCATCGATACCCCCAGCGCCGCGCTGCTGATGAGCCGGCAGAGCAAATATCCCGTTTCCTCCCTGCTTCTGGAGGACCTGGCGGCGGGCCGGGAGCATCTGGCCAATCGCTTCCGGGTCTTGCAGCGGCAGGGCAGCCGTATCATCCTGTGCGACGCCGTGACCCAGGAGGACATCGACCTGATCGCCGATGCCCTGGCGGATACCGGCATCCCCTTTGTGGCGGTGGACCCCGGCGTGTTTACCGCCGCGGCGGCCAAACGGCTCATTCCCGTGCCGGCCGGGAAGCAAGAGGGGAAAGTGCTCTGCGCCATCGGCAGCGTCAACGGCGTGGCCCGCAGGCAGGTAGAAACGCTGCTGAAAACGCTGCCGGTGCACGCCGTGATCCTGGAAACGGGGGAGATCCTGGAGAGCCCCCAGCGGCGGGAAAAGGAGATCCGCCGGGTGACGTCGGAGCGGCTGGGGCGCAGCGGCGCATATGATATTTCCGCGGTGATCGGCTGCGGCATCGACCCGGACAGGCGGGTGCCCTTTGAGCCGTATGTCCGCCGGCTGGGGGTGTCGGAGGAGGCGCTTTCCGGCATGATCAATCAGGCCTTCGCTGAAATTGCCTGCGCGGTGCTGACAGAAAGGAAGGAGTACCGCGGGGTCTACAGCACGGGGGGCGATATCACCGCTGCAATCAACGATTTGGCAGGCACCGCCGGGCTGCAGCTGCTGGACGAGGTGGTGCCCCTGGCAGGCTACGGCCGCATCCTGGGGGGCCGGCTGGACGGGCTGCATTTCGTCAGCAAGGGCGGCATGGTGGGCGATGCGGACGCGATGGTGACCTGCGTGCGCTATATGCAGGAGCATTTTTGAAACATCAATCAAGGAGGAATCATAGCCATGAGCAGACCGTATATTGGCATTCCCCTGGGGGATCCGGCGGGCATCGGCCCCGAAATCGTGCTGAAGGCGGTGGCGGATCCTGAGATCCAGGCCTGTGCCCGCTGCGTGGTGATCGGCGACAGAAAAGTGCTGGAAAAGGCGAAGACGTATCCCGGGTCCCCGCAATTGGAGATCCATGTGATCAGGGAACCGGACCAGGGCAAATACTGCCCCGGCGTGCTGAACCTGATCGACCTGGACAATATCGATATGTCAAAGCTGACCATCGGCACAGTGGACGGCATGTGCGGAAGAGCGGCTTACGAATATATTGCGGAAAGCATCCGCCTGGCCAATGAAGGGGCCGTCAACGCCGTCGCAACCCCTCCGATCAACAAGGAATCCCTGAGAAAAGGGGGGATCAATTACATCGGGCATACTGAAATCTTCGGGGCGCTGACCGGCACGGAAGATCCGCTGACCATGTTCGAGGTGCGGGGGATGCGCGTCTTTTTCCTGACGCGGCACGTATCCCTGCAGGAGGCCTGCCGTATGATCACCAAGGACAGGATCAAGGACTATGTGCGGCGCTGCACCGAAGCGCTCCGCAGGCTGGGTGTCACCGAAGGCACCATGGCCGTGGCGGGGCTCAATCCCCACAGCGGCGAGCACGGGCTGTTTGGCTATGAAGAAGTGGAGCAGGTGACTCCGGCCGTGGAAGAACTGAAGGCGGAGGGGTACAACGTCGCTGGCCCCATCAGCGCCGATTCGGTCTTCCACCTGGCGCTTCAGGGCCGCTTCAACAGCGTGCTTTCCCTGTATCACGACCAGGGGCATATCGCCACCAAAACGCTGGATTTTGAAAGGACCATCGCGGTCACCAACGGCATGCCCATCCTGCGCACTTCCGTGGACCACGGAACGGCCATGGACATCGCGGGCCAGGGCATTGCCAGCCCGGTGAGCATGATCGAGGCGATCCGGCTGGCGGTGAAATACGCGCCCAGCTTCACCAAGGGCTGAAAGATTTCCCGGATGGCTTCAGCCAGGAAAGGAACGAAGAAACCAAACGGCAGCTAATACTATTTCGCGTCTAAAACATTGAATCTTCGGGCGTCTTTTCCGCCCTGGCAGTGCTTCATTCCGGTCAACGTAGCGCTGCTACGCCTCCCTTCATTCAGCTTTGCCAGGACAAAAAATCCATCCCGAATCTTTCGATTTTTTAGACGAGAAATAGTATAAAAGCTGTTTTTCATAGACAAAACACCGGATCCAATGCGGATCCGGCGTTTTTTGTCAGTCCTATAGACAGGGCCGCCCCGGCAGACTTTATACTGTTTATCTTCCAAACGATTATCCGGCAAAAGAAGATCCTTCGCCCTGCGGCTCAGGATGACAAACAGAGAGGACGCAAAACAAAAAGGACGTCGCCTTCCCTGTCATCCTGAGCGATAGCGAAGGATCTGGTGGAGGAATTCAAACTTTGGGGAACAAAACAGGGTCAGATGGAGCGCGCGGCCTGCGCCACCCAGCGCAGCCGGTCGTGATCGATATGCTCGTTGACGGTGCAGTCCGCCCCCAGCATCAGCCCCCGCTTGCCGAAAGCCAGGATCGTTTCCCGGGTGAAGGCTTTGATCTCCTCCTCTGTGCCGTGGTGCAGCAGGCCGTCGTGGGTCTGGCCTTCATGATGCAGGCTCTGGAAGCCGCCCAGGCAGCATTTGTCTCCGAAGAACGCGCGGCCTTCCGGCAGCGGCATGCCTTCCACATACACCGCCCAGTTGACGCACTTCACCGGGTAATCCTGCCACAGTTCCAGCTGGTTCCTTGCTCCGGCCCAGCCGCAGCAGTGCAGGATATTGTAGTCGCTGTACCGGTTGGCCCGCTCCAGCACATACAGGTCGCCGGGGCGGATCCAGGCGCGGTATTCCGCCGGGGTGAGCCGGCCGTATTCGCCGCCCTGCACGGAATAATACACCCCGTCGCAGCCCCCTTCGGAAATCAGTTTTTCCACCAGCAGTAGATCGGAAGAGCACACGTTGAACTCCAGTCACGAGATTCCATCTCGTATGCC
>CAZQAM010000048.1:2428-7912 GCA_964591355.1 uncultured Oscillospiraceae bacterium | reverse complement strand
ACAAGTTCGGTTTCAGCCTGCCCTTTTGATTCCCCTGTGCGCTTTGCGCACAGGCCGCGCGGTTTACCGCGCTGCCCGGGAGCGGGGATATGCGTCAAAGTTTCTTGCTGCGATTGCAGCGCTTACGTGAACAAAACCGCCCTTTCTGGTTCTCTTTCGGGCTCCGAAAGAGAACGCCCCGTCCGTTCCTCTCCTCCCGCGTTACATTTCTCCCCCGGTGGTGAGCCGGCCCAGGATCACCGGCAGATTGCCGTTGCGGGTGCGGATCTCATCCAGCAGGGGGCGGGATTGGAAGCCTTCAGACAGAGAAACATGGAAAAACAGCTGGTATACGGTGCCCATTTCCGCCGTGCGCACCCGGTCCAGCGTCCATGCTTTGGTGTGCTTGTCCAGGAGATCGTCAAACAGCCCGTCGTAGTCCAGGGACTCGGGCACGCTGATCCTGAGCTCCCGGCGCGTCACGCCGTGCCGGCCAAAGTGCACTGCGTCCAGCACCAGAGAAGCGGCGGCATAAAGTACGAACAGCAGCGCCGCGGCGCCCAGATAACCGGCCCCCAGGCACAAGCCCAGCACCACCGCCAGGAACACCGCCAATATCTCCCTTGCGCTGCCCTGCACCGAGCGGAACCGGACCAAACTGAAAGCCCCGGCCACCGCGATGCCGGCCCCCAGGTTGCCGTTCACCACCATGATCACGGTGGACGCGATCATGGGCAGCAGCGCCAGGGTAAAAGCGAAGGAAGAAGTGCAGGGGTTCTTTTTCAGATACAGCAGCGCGGACAGAATGCCCAGCGCCAGGGCGGCCCCCAGGCAAATCAGCACAGAGCCGATATCCGTTGCGCCCCGGGCAAACAGAGAATCAAGCAATGAAATCCCCCTCCTTGTCTTCCTCCTGGGCAGCATCTTCGCCGCTTTTGAGGATATACCGCCGATAGGCGGTGCCGTACTTGGAAAAATGCACCGGGCGGGCGCCCGCGCTGTACAAGAGCCGCGTCAGCCACAAAGGATACGCGCCGGGCACCTTGACTTCCATGATCACCTGATCCTCCGGCAGCAGCGCGTCCCCTTCCTGGGGCCGCATCACATCCAGATGATCAAACCGGCAGCGGATGCGGCGGTCGAAAGTGACCCGCACATCCTCCTCCCCGCTGACCCAGGCGTCCCGATCATAGAGGATCATGCATTTGGGCTCCAGACCATAAAAGGCGACGCAGCGGTCGATCTCCCGGCCGATCTGGCCGCAGTCCGGCGGCATGCGGCCCGCCGTGATCCCCGCCACAGCCTGGCCGAGGGGCAATTCCACCCTTCGCTTATACACCACGCCCCGGTACTTTTTCTTGATCTCCACATAGGATCTGCCGTCCGCGTCGGGCTGCCCATACACCCGCAGCCGCAGCTTTTCCTTGTAATTGGGCCGCTCCAGGGACCGGCGGATCAGGCAAAAATCCCGGGCGTCGTAATACAGGCTCTGTACGGCCGGATCGCCGAAATCCAGCAGGCGGAAAGCGCGATGGCACAGTGCGTCCGCGATGGCCCGGGCCTGCGCTTCATCCAGCAGGTATTTTTTTTCGATCCGGGCGAACACCGACTGCTCTGCCATGGGCTTTCCTCCTTTCGTGCTTCTTGAACCATCACAGGGAAGCCAGGATCTGATCCAGCGTCTCGGATACGTCCCGGCAGAGGGCAAAGCGCTTCTGCTTCAGTTCCTCCGGCGCAGTATCCATCAGGTAAGGATGGCCCGCCTTTTCCAGCATGCTCACATCATTCTGCTGATCCCCGAAAGCCGCCATATCGGCAAGCGGGATATGCAGGAGCCTGCCCAGGGTCATGACGCCCGTTCCCTTGTTGGCCAGCGTAAAATCCAGCCAGTCCCTGCCGGCTATATCCACATGCAGCGTCTGCCCCCATTTTTCCTGCAGCGGAGGCGCCAGGGCCGCCACTCCCTCCGGGTGGAAACCGGACAGCTTGATGCAGCCGTCGGCAAACGGGAAAGGATCCTCGATGACCGTAACAGTATTCCTGAGGCGATAGATGATATCCTCCCGGTATGCCCTGCCGCCGGAAGCCAGGAGCAAACAGGTTTCCGGCATGCTGATAAGCAGCTCCATCCCGGATGACAGGATATCCCGGATGATGCCCTCCGCCGTCTCCCGGGGGATGGGAAAGCTTTCCCTGTGCGGCCCGGCGGCGACCAGCGCGCCGTTTTCCGCGAGATAGGCGATTTCATCCCGAACCGGATAAAACAGCCGGCGCAGATTGCCGTACTGCCGGCCGCTGGCGGCGGCGAAATACACGCCCTTTTCACGCAGCCGCCGGATCCTGTCAAACGTGCCCTCCGGCAGTGCGCCGCGATCGTCCAGGAGCGTGCCGTCCAGATCACAGGCGATCAGACGGATCATGCGATTTTGCCATTTTCTTTCCCGCTGCCCCGGGCCAGCAGCCAGGCGATGGCAAAGCCGAGAATGAACATCATCACCGCGGCCACCGCCACGCCCAGGGACGCGCCGGCCATCTCGGTGTTGATCAAAAGCGCGATGGGCGAAGCCACCACCAGCCCCAGTACGCCGCAATAGGTGACGGTGGGGTATTTCCCGGTCAGCCATTCGATCAGTTTGGCCACGCCGAAAATGCCCAGCACGATCCCGACCAGGAAGGGCAGCAGCAGCAGCGCCGGCTGGCCCATGGCGGCGAAATCCAGATGCACCAGGGCATGGCCGAATGTTTTCAGCGCGCCGGTCACCACCTTGTAATAGCCCAGCAGCATCAATACCAGGCTGCCGGACACGCCGGGGATGATCATGGTGCCGGAGGAAATCATGCCCAGGCCCACCATCACGATCATCTGCCCCGCGTTCATATCAATGGTATCGGCGTTTTGCAGGCTGTCACGGTTTTGCAGGCCCAGCCAGATGATCAGCGCGAACAGCACGGCAAAAACGATCACCGCGGCGGCGCCGATCTTTTTCCGGTCGATTTTCTTCAGCAGCGGGGACAGCCCCCCCAGAATCAGGCCGATGAACAGGGCGTTGGTGGGCAGCTCATAGTGCTCCAGCCCCCAGCTGATCAGGCTGGCGAAAACCAGGATGCCCGCCAGCATGCCCACCGCGTAAGGCAGCAGCGCCTTGACGCTCTTCCAGAATTCCCTGAACAGGTGGGTGATGGAATGGATCAGGGTATCGTATACCCCCATGCTCACCATCATGGTACCGCCGGACACGCCGGGAATGATATTGGCCACGCCAATGACCACGCCCCGGAGGATCTGGTTCAGATACCGCCCGATCAACCGAAACAGCTTCATGCGCTTTCCTGCCTTTCCGGGAAAATCAACCGGGTAAGTTTACCACAGAATCAGGATTTCGTCAATGAAAAAGGGCCGGGAAGCAGGTTCCCCGACCCTTTTCTCCGCGGAAGCCTGGATCAGGCTGCCTGTGCGGCAGCCAGCAGGCTCCGCAAAGGCCCTTCCGGGCGTCCGCAGAAGGATTACAGCAGCACGATGCCTGCCTGCTCGCAGGTTTCCCGGGTCTTCTGATCCCAGTAGGAGGACTGCACTTCGCCGATGTGGGCCTTGCCCAGCAGCAGCATGCTCATGCGGCTCTGGCCGATGCCGCCGCCGATGGTATAGGGCAGTTCCCCCCTTAAAAGCGCCTGATGGAAGGGTAGCTTCCGCCTTTCCTCCTTGCCCGCCATTATCAATTGCCTTTCCAGGGATTCCGGCGACACCCGGATGCCCATGGAAGAAATTTCAAAGGCGCAGCCCAGCACGTCATTCCAGAACATGATATCCCCGTTCAGCTCCCAATCGTCATAGTCCGGGGCCCGGCCGTCGTGGGGTTTGCCGGATTTCAGCGCGCCGCCGATTTTAAGGATGCAGGCGGTCCTGTGAGCCTTGAGAAACAGGTTTTCCCTCTCCTTGGGCGTTTTGTCCGGATACAAATCTTCCAGCTCCTGGGTGGTAACGAAAGCGATCTCCCGGCACAGCTCCGTTTTGACCTGGGGATACTCCCACTTGAGCCTGTCCAGGGTGACGCAGATGGCCGTCACGATGCGGCGCATGGCCTCCTGCAGGGTGTCCATGGTGCGTTCCTCCAGGGAAATCACCTTTTCCCAGTCCCACTGGTCCACGTACACGGAGTGCAGGTTATCCAGTTCCTCATCCCTGCGGATCGCGTTCATATCGGTATACAGGCCCTCGCCCACCGGGAAATGATACCGGGCCAGGGCATAGCGCTTCCATTTGGCCAGGGAATGCACCACCTGGGCTTCCTCGCCGGTTTCCAGCATATCAAAGGAAACGGGCCTTTCGACGCCGTTCAGGTCGTCATTGAGGCCGCTGGCCCCGTCCACAAACAAAGGGGCCGACACCCGCTTCAGGTTCAGCGCGTGGGCCAGGTTGCTCTGGAAGGTTTTCTTGATCAGGTCGATGGCCGCCTGGGTTTCATACAGCGTCAGGGAAGACGCGTAGCCTTTCGGGATGATGACATGGCTCATCAGCGCCGCCTCCTTGTTGATCCACTATTGTTACAGGATAGCAAGGAGAAAATGGATTGTCAATTGATTTTCTGTTTTTTTCATGGCTTCCTTTCCATCCGCTATACCATCAGCCCGGCGGCGATGCTGCCCGCCAGCCAGGCGATCAGGGCACAGGGAATGATATGCCGGCTTTTTTTCACCCCTGCCGCCGCCAGGTAAACCCCGCAGGTGTAAAACACCGTTTCGCTGGAGCCCAGCATCACGCTGGCCACCATCCCGGCCCGGCTGTCCGGGCCGCTGGCGTCCAGGATGGATTTCAGCATCGCCAGGGAGGCGGAGCCGGACAGAGGCCGCATCAGCATCAGCGGCAGCGTTTCCCGGGGGATCCCCGCCCAGGCCAGGGCGGGATGCAGCATTTCGCAGAGCCTATCCATGAGCCCGCAGGCCGAAAACGCCCGGACGGCGCACAGCATGGCGATCAGGGAAGGCAGGATGGTCCAGGCCGTGTAAAGCCCTTCCCGGGCGCCTTCCGCAAACGCGTCATACAGGGCCGTCCGGCGGAAGGCGCCGATGAACAGGCACATCAGCACAAACAGGGGCAGGGCGGCGCTCATGCCTTTTTCTCCGCGAGCCTGCAGGCGGCGATCCCCGCCAGGGTGGAAATGCCGGTAGCCAGCAGCGCCGGCACCACGACCGCCCCCGGGTCCCGGGAGCCCGCCGCTGTCCGCAGGGCGATCACGGAGGAGGGAAGCAATTGCACCGAGGAAGAATTGATCACCAGGAACAGGCACAGCGCGTTGCTGGCGGTTTCCCCCGTCGCCATCCTTTTAGCCGCCTCGATGCCCATCGGCGTGGCGGCATTGCCAAGGCCCAGCATATTGGCCGCCAGGTTCATGGCCGCGTAAGGCACCGCTTCCCCGGGCAGCTCCTTTCCCATGAGAAAAATCAAAATGGGCCGCAGCATTCGCGACAGCCTATCCAGGACCCCGGCTCTTCTGAGCACATTCATCC
>CAZQAM010000048.1:0-2418 GCA_964591355.1 uncultured Oscillospiraceae bacterium | reverse complement strand
AAAAAGCAAGGCCTCCGGCCAGGGCAAGAACGCTCTGCACCGCATCCCCCGCGGCCGCCAGCGCCGCGGCCATGACCTCCCCTCCCGTGCCCCGGACAAGCCCCCATAACAGCGATATACCCATAAGTCCGCCAAAAATCGCATCCAGCATAGGATTCCCCCTTTCCTTACCAAATTATTCCATTTTGTTGTAATTTTTTTATATTTTTTGTCTAAAATTCCGGGAAATTACAGATTTTCCTTGACAGGCAACCAATAGAACGCTAAAATATCAGTAATACGTCGAATATCAAACTGCATCTGAAAAGGGGGGAACGGACGTATGAAATCGACAGGCGTAGTTCGTAAACTGGATGATTTAGGGCGAATCGTTATTCCCATAGAACTGCGCAGAACCATGGATATTGGGCTGAGAGACACGCTGGAAATCTTCGTTGAAGATGAGAAAATCATTCTGAAGAAATATCACCCTGCCTGTATCTTCTGCAATGATGCCCGGGATGTACGACGCTTTAAGGATAAGCTGGTCTGCAAACGCTGTCTGGAGGAAATGACAAAAGCCCTTTGACAGCGCAAAGCAAAAGCCGCGGGAATCCGGCGGCTTTTTCTTTTGCATTCATTCAGTTGTACGCGGCAAGCGGCTTCCATAGAACCGGGCGGCGCTTTTCGATGATATACGTTTTGGATTAAGACGTTTTCTGGGGGGAACCTCTCTTTGGAGCTGCTTCGCATGGCCTGCGACGGCTTCGCCGCTTGCCCATGCTTTTTCTTTCTCAGTTATTGCTTTGCAGCACGCCAGGCGTCTCTTTGAGCCGCCTGGCTGAAGAGAGGTTCCCCCCAGACCCCCTTCCGAGAAAGGCAAATTGGGGAGTAAAGCGTACGACCGTTTCGCCGCTTGCCCATGCTTTTTCTTTCTCAGTTATTGCTTTGCAGCACGCCAGGCGTCTCTTTGAGCCGCCTGGCTGAAGAGTGGTTCCCCCGGACCCCCTTCCGAGAAAGGCGAATCGGGGATGGGGGGTATCAATATCCGTTCTGAATCGCTGTTTTTGATCTGACGGCAGAATAGAAATATTTTACTTATACCTTGGTGATCTTCTGGCCCTGTTTGGTATCTTCCACCAGGTAGCCCGCGGCCTTGAGCGCCTCCCGGAGCTCGTCGCTGCGGGCCCAGTTTTTATCCTTCCGGGCCTGGGCGCGCTCGTCCAACAGCGCCTGGATCCCCTCGGGCAGCTTTTCCTCCGCCTGCTCTCTCAGCAGCCCCAGCACACCGGTCAATTCTGTCAGGGTCTGCAGCGTCTTTTCCACCGCCGCCTTTCCGCTCTCCGCGTTCAGGGAAACGTTGGCGTCCTTCACCAGGTCAAAAATGGCGCTGAGGGCATCGGCGGTATTGAGGTCGTCATCCATGGCCTCGTCAAAACGGGCGGCATCCTGGGCGACGCGGGAGAGCAGCGCTTCCTCCGCTTCCGTCAGGGGATGATCCTGGGCGTTCCTGAGCAGGAATGCCAATTGATCCCGGGCCGTATAGAGCCGCTGCAGGGCGGCGTGAGCCTGGGCCATCATCTCCCTGCTGAAATTGATGGGCGAGCGGTAATGGGCGGAAAGCATGAACATGCGCACGTCTTCCGGATCATATTCCTTCAGGATATCCCGCACAGTGAAGAAATTGCCCAGGGATTTGCTCATCTTTTCGTTGTCGATGTTGATGAACCCGTTGTGCATCCAGTACCGGGCAAAGGGCTTGCCGGTGGCGCATTCGCTCTGGGCCACTTCGTTTTCATGGTGCGGGAACAAAAGATCCTTGCCGCCGCAGTGGATATCGAAGGTTTCCCCCAGATATTTCATGCTCATGGCGGAGCACTCGATGTGCCAGCCGGGCCGGCCCATGCCCCAGGGAGAATTCCAGGCCGGCTCCCCGGGCTTCTGGCCCTTCCACAGGGCGAAATCGGCGGGATTCTTTTTCCCGTCGTCCACGTCGATGCGGGCGCCGGCTTCCAGATCATCCAGGTTCTGGCCGGAAAGCTTGCCATAACCCGCATCCTTTTTTGTATCGAAATACACATCGCCGTTCACTTCATAGGCATAGCCCTTGTTTTCCAGGGTCTTCACCAGCCGGATGATCTCCCCGATATGCTCCGTGGCCCGGGGATGCACCGTGGCGGGGCGGATGCCCAGGGCGCCGGCGTCCTGATAGTATTCCCGGATGAACCGGTCGCCCAGCTCCTTCACCGTGATGCCTTCTTCGTTGGCGCGGCGGATCATTTTGTCATCAATATCGGTGAAATTCTGCACGAAGGTCACTTCATATCCCCGGTGCTCAAAATACCGCCTGAGCACATCGAAGGTGATGAAGGGCCTGGCGTTGCCGATATGGAGATCGGAAGAGCACACGTCTGAACTCCAGTCACGAGATTCCATCTC
>CAZQAM010000047.1:0-7947 GCA_964591355.1 uncultured Oscillospiraceae bacterium | reverse complement strand
AGCACCGATCCGTTTCCTCCGCGTGGGCGCCCACGTTTTCATAGCGCGCCTGATAGCCTTCCGGCACGGTTTCGATGAGGAAGTAATCCGCCCCGGTGGGGAACCAGGCCTCGTAGCGCCATTCGGTGTCGCTGACGATCTTTTTGTTGAATTTCTTGTGGGCCACGGTGCCGTCCGGGTTGTAGAACACCCAGTCGATACCGGGCTCGCTGTCGCCCTGCCAAATCTTGGTGAAGCTGAACCTGAAATCATAAGAATGAGGCGGATCTTCCGGCGGAGGCGTATTTTCTTTGTTTGTAAACGTAAACCCGGTTTCCACGCTTCCGCTGCGGCTCGGGATATAACCCGGCACTTCTTCCTCTGTTACGTCATACTCGATGGGATGACCGTCGGTGCTGTCATACTTGGGCAGGCCCGTGAAGGTGTGCTCCCAATTTCCGGCCGCGGTCAGCTGGGCTGTAACAATGACCGTTCCGTCAGCGGTCAGGTTCACCGTCACAGCGCTGGCCGGCGTGCCCACCCACTCCTTCTTCACCGGAATGTCGACAGTCTCGGCGTTTGTATTTTCGATGGAGTAAGAGCCGTCCTCATTGACAACGATCACGGTGCTGTAGCCGGGCAGCTCCAGCTCCTCGATCTGGTATACGATCTCCACGCCGTTATTGTACTTGTCCAGGTCGGCGAAGGTGTGCTGCCAGTTGTTGTCCGCATTCAGCTCCGCTGTCGCGGCCTGCACGTTGTCAGCCAGCAGGTTCACCGTCACGCTCTCCGCTGCAGGGCCGATCCACGTCTTGGTGACGGGGATGGATACCTTGCCCGTGATCGTGTTCGTGAAGGTGAAGCCCGTCTCCACCGTGCCGCTGCGGCTCTGGATGTAGCCCGGCACATCGTCCTCTGTCACGTCGTACACGATCTCGTGTCCGTCCGTGCTGTCATACTTGGGCAGGCCCGTGAAAGTGTGCTCCCAATTTCCGGCCGCGGTCAGCTGCGCTGTATCAATGACCGTTCCGTCGGCGGTCAGGTTCACCGTTACAGCATCTGCCGGTTCGCCCACCCACTGCTTCACCACAGGGATGTCAATGGTCTCGGTGCTCGTATTCTGAATGGTGAAGGAGCCGTCTCCGCTGGGAATGACCTGGCTGCTGTAACCAGTCAGGTCCGGTTCTTCGACCTGATATACGATCTCGGTCCCGCTATTGGTATTGTATACCGGAAGATCGGCGAAGGTGTGCTGCCAGCCGCCCGCCGCGGTCAGCACCGCCGAGTCGATGGTTTCGCCGTCTGCGGTCAGGAAAACCGTCACGCTGGGCAGCACGGGGCCGATCCAAGTCTTGGTCACGGGAATGGACGTGCGCAGCAGGGTATTCTGAATACTGAACTGATCCCCGACAATATCATATTCCTGCTGGCTGGAAGGCGTTTCGGACAGCACGAAATACGCAGGATCGTCGTTGGGCTCGTAGCCGATGGGAGCGGTGAGCTCCACCAGGCAGTAGGTTCTGCCTGCCCAAAGCGCCCAGCCCAGGGCCTGCTGGTTTCCAACGATCAGCACAGATCCGTCGGCGCCGGTAGTAAAGGTAACGACATTCCCGTCCCGGTCGACAACCGGCACCTGAGAACCGTCCTGCATGTAATATAACTGGAATGTGGCCCCCGCCAGGGTGGTGGAGATAGACTCGGCGTCTCTCTTGACCAGCGTGATGCTGGGATTGCTCGCGGAGCCGCCGCCGGAAGAGCCCACAACCGTGCTTTCCTCAATGGTCTTTTCATATTTTCCGAACTGGATCGTGTTGGAATAGGTGACATTCCCCTGTCCCAGCACCCTTGCCTGATACGTGATTACAAAGGTCGTTTCGTCGGGGACCTCCGTAAACGTCAAGGTATTTGTTTCATCGTTGTGCTGAACCATGATCGAGTCGTTCGCAGGAGAGATGGTCAGCGAATCAGGAATAAATCGAAGGTTTGAAGAAAGCACGTCCTGAATGGCCAACACATCCGATGTCGGATCAAGATCATCCGCATACTTGTTTATGATGATCTGGAACTCGGCAACATATCCGTTTTCAGCGGTCGGCCTGGTCAAGAGCTCTTTGTCAACATATGGATAATAGGTGTAGTTGGCCGTACTGCTCGATTCCAGAATGTCCCATCTCGCGGTATTCTCCAGGTCAATCCCATTCTGCGATGCCGCCGCTGCTGCATTCAGGGCATTCAGAGCATCCTGATCCTTAGGAATCAGAGAATAGGAGAGCATATAGGATGAATAAAAGCTGCCGTCGTTCTGTTTCGGGAAACTGCTTACGGTAATAGCCACACCCTCCGTGGTATCGCTTGCGGACACTGTTCCGTTTCCGTTCGCCGGGGTGGAATTGCTCCAGCCCCGGATTTGGATGCCAGCAGCTTCATACAGCTTCAGATATTCCGTAGGGAAGGAATCCTGAATGACGATTCCATCCTCAACCGGCCCCAGCAAGGTGAGAGAATAGCGGAACACAGGGTATGTCACGCCGTCGATTTCAACGTCTGACTGTTCGATAAAGTCTTTGACCAATTCCGGCCGGATCGGCACAACGATAGCGTCGACTGTCTGCGTCCTATAGAAGTTGGACCAGGCGGCCGCGTAGTTGCGGTGCCTGTACAGAGTCGAAGAGGAATAACCATCCTCTGCCGCAAGGTCCAGCCACTCCTGATTGACCTGTGTCCTATAGCGAATCACAATGTTGCGCGGCTGTCCATCCGGCGTTGGAAGTAAGCCTTTATTCGCTTCATTCTGTGTCCCGGACTTATAAAATGTTACCGTGAAACTCCTTCGGTCACTCGTTTGGTGAAACCGCCAAGACTCACCCTCAAGCAATCCTTCAACTTCAAAAGAGTCTTCCAACGGATAGTCAATATAGCTCTGGCCCTCATATGTTAATTTGGGAGCAACGTCGAAAACATGCATTTCATCCAATCCGCTTCCGGGAACCGTAACCGTAATAGCCCACTCAGACTCAGTCGAAGTGGTTCCCAGGGCGTCTTTCTGGATATCAAATTCGTTTTCGCCGATTACACCGATTGTCGTTGTTCCTTCATCATAAGAACCATAAACCTGCGCACCGTTCACCAGCGAAAGATCTCCCAGCGCTCCGTTTGTATTAATCAGTGTTGTACACGTTATCTCATAGGAAGCATTTCCATCCGTTTCAGGTGTATGATAACGCCACCCCCATTTTCCGGTGCTGCCTTCCCAGACATAAAGTTCACTCCAGGGAACAACTCGCGTCTCTGTACTGCCGTCCTCAAAAGTGACAACAACTGAGAGTCCTTCTCCGTCAAACTGCATAAACGGACGGCTGTTTTGCACAATCCAGTCACTAATGTCCGCATCGCCCATGGGGAGTTTATGATCTTCATTGACTCTGATTTTCCACTCCTGGGTATAGAGATTCTCAGCAATTTGAGACGGTTCTCCTACAGGACGTTTTGCAACACGCTGAAAGTTTGCCTGACCGGCGAAATTCGCACTGGCTTCTTTTCCATCAGGCACCTGATCACTGGTGACTCGAGCGGTATTATTCGTCTGCTCGACGGTTCCGTTTGAGCTTATCTTTGCGTTATCTACGGTGGCACTGTAGCGAAGCGTAATCACCTCTCCATTCGCCATCTGCGGAATCGCAACGCGAAAACCGTTTTCTACGCTGGAATAATCCGGCGCGGCAGAAATAACACCATGGATATTCGATTCGATCGTCACATCCTGATTGAAAATCAGCGCGGTACCCGTCAGATGGTCTTCAATCACGACATTCTCATTAAAGCCAGCAGAAGTGATCTGCAGCACATAGCTCGCCGTGTCCGTGTCCTGGTCGTACACAACGCTCTTGGTGATGTTGACGTCCGCGCTGTCGTCAAAGACGAACTCCTTGACGATGCCCGGCACAAACTCGATCTCTCCCTCATTCTGGTCATAGGTAGACGTGATCGTGATGCTGAAGTTTGCGTTGGGAGACGCCTTCAGGCGCTCAAAGTTAGGATCATCCTGGTTGAAATGGACACGGAGCTGCCCATTTACAAACTCGAATGTTCCTGAAACCGTCGCTGTTCCATATTGATCTGTCAGATCGAGTGTAAACGTTGTAGGCCCCAGATCACCGACAATGACCCCGTTGGGGAAGTCATACACCATGGTGTCCTCATCGGCAAACTGGAGGCTTTCACGCTCGCTGAATTGCAGGGTCATCTCATAGCTGCTGTTGGGATTGATGATGTAATGGCCCTGCTCATCCACAGGGGCGTCAATATCAACAGAAACCAGGAAATCAGCAAGATTTGTACTGGTTATTCCTTCGGCGAGAGTTATTCCCCAAACAGAAGATACCATCAGGAGGCACAGGAGGATTGCCCGGCATAGGGCTCGCCCGGTCTTTCTGGTCATTTGAATTCATTCCTTTCGCTATGGACTGGGTCGCTCTTTTGTTACATGCCGCATGGGCTGTTTTCAATGAAAAAAGGAGGATGACCTCAAGACGCACTCCTCCTCTCGCTTGAAAATACCTTTCCCATAAAATCCAAACCCAGTTTGCATGGATTTACGTATATTATTCTACCTTATTCAAACACATGGGCTACTAACCGTTTCCATATAAACAGACCTGGTTTCCCTATATTTTTTTTGATTTTTTTGTCTTTTTCTTCGATGCTTCCATTTTTCTGTTCCGCTGAAGCGTATAAGACATTGGCTGGCTTCTCTGTTCAGGGGACCGTCACAAAAGAATAAAAAGCCAGAAAAGGATTGGCGGGCAGGCCTCCCTTTTTTGTATGGGAGAAGGATTTCTTCACCAAAGAGGCTTTCGCGTTGGCCCATGCGGCCTTGTCCTTTGTTCCGCTTTGGGCACTTTTTCCGCACGGGGAAAACAAAAAAACACCGGTTTTTTTCGGCTGATTGTCCCAAATCAAGACGATTTGGAATAATCAGCCAAATAACAACTAAAATTTAACGAAAATGAAATATTTTCTTAATAAAATCATTCCTTTTGGTTTGTCGGCGGTGTGTGCGGCTTTTGTACAAATGTAATGGAACTTTTTTGGAAAAACTCATAAAAAATATATTTCAACGAAGAAAAGAGGATGTAGCATGTCACGAAGCAAGAGCAGAGCCTGCGGGTTCCTTCTGTGTCTGGTTCTGGTAATGGCAGTCAGTTTACTCTTGGCGCCCTGGAGCGCCCGGGCAGCAGCCGGCGACGTGCCCGCCCATGCAAAGACCATTGCCGACAACGGGGACGGCACCTACACCCTGTCGCTGAATGTGACCGGCGACGCGGAGCGGATCCAGACCAAGGCGAACGTTACGGTGATTTTGGATACATCCAACAGCATGAGTTCCTCTGCCGGCGGCGGTTCGCGTTTAAGCGCGGCCCAGGCGGCCATCCGGAACCTGGCGCAGACGCTGCTCTCCAAAAACGGCCAGAACGGAGCGGACGATGACCTGGTGGAAATGTCGCTGATCCGGTTTGCCACCGTTGCCTCCGTCGCTCAGGGCGTCACCACCAGCTATGCCACCTTTTCCGGCGCGGTGAACGCGCTGTCGCCCGACAGCGGCATCAACGGCGGCACCAACTGGGAGGATGCCCTGCAGAAAGCGAATGCGGTGGATTACCAGGATGACGACCCCACCTTCGTCATCTTCGTTTCTGACGGGAATCCCACTTTCCGGAACACCCGGGGAAACTACACCAGCATGTACAACGATTACAATCAAACAGCCTATAATCAATTCGGTGTATGGGGCAGCGGCAGCGAAAGCGAGCCCACCGTCACGCGCTGTTACGATCATGCTGTGGATGACGCCCAGGCCATCGTCAGCTCGGGCAAGACCTTCTATACCATCGGCGCGTACGGGAGCGTGACCCGGATGCAGAGCCTGACCACTGATGCCGGCTCTCCGGCGGGCAATTACTTTTCCGCGGGCAATACCCAGGAGCTGAACGACGCCCTGAATACCATTCTGGACGAAATCGAAATGGCCGGTATCGGCGTCGTTTCAGTAGATGACGGCACCACCAACCAGGTGGCGACCTCCTCCGGGATCTCCAGCCTGCTGCACGTGGATACGTCTTCCTTCCAATATACCCGCGACGGCGTGGCCTGGACTGCTTCAGACGATCCTGCCGCCCCCTCCGCCCAGCTGAATGCCAGCGGGCACGTGATCTGGGATCTGTCTTCGCTGGGGGTGCTGGATGACGGGGTGACCTACGCCGTTTCCTTCCGGGTGTATCCCACCCAGGAAACCTACGATCTGATTGCTGATCTGCGCAACGGCACGGTGAGCTATGACTCGCTGGATCCTGAAATCAAGAAATATCTGGTGCAGACCGGCGAGAATTCCTACGCGCTGAAAACCAACACCGGCGCCACGCTGACGTATGAGGATACCCGCACCGACGACGGTCCTCAAACCGTGGCATACAACGATCTGGACCCTGTTGGCACCAGCGTATCCAGCATGAGGGTACAGAAGATCTGGGAGAATCAGCTGGACGCTTTGAATGTCGAGCCTATTGCCATGCGCATCCTGCGGGACGGCAGCGAAAGCGGCGAAATGACGCTGAACCAGGAAAACGGCTGGCAGGATTCCGTTTATATCGCCACGGGGCTGATGCTGGCCGACGGAACGGTGCTGGACAGTGGCCACGACTACACCCTGGCCGAGCCGGAGGGCGTGAAGCAGCACTGGGAGCTGGATATCGAAACCGTGCGCCCCATGCTGATCAACGGCGTGCAGCGCATGCTGGTATTGGTGACGGATGGCGGCACGGGCCAATACACCATCGACGGGAAGCAGTATAACGTAAAAGACGCCGGCAATGGAAACGCCGTCACGGCGACCAATCTGCGCAAAAGCCAGCTGACGCTGACCAAGCAGGTGGTGGACAGCACGGGCGCCCCCTTCGAAACGGATCAGCTCTTTGCCTTCTCCCTGACGGTGACGGACGCCGGGGGCCAGCCCATCCGCTTCTCCGCGTGGGATCCGGCCACCCAGAGCACGGTGACCAGCCTGACGGTGACCGGCGCCACAGCCGATCCTCAGCAGCCCGGCGTGTACAGCGCCGCCAGCGGCAGCGCCTTTACGGTGCATTTGAAGGCCGGCTGGCAGCTGAACCTTCTGGACCTGACCAGCGGAAGCGCCTATTCCATCAGTGAATCCCCGCTGCCTGCGGGCTATACATTCTCCTCCGCTTCCGGCGGCGCCGTGGACGGGCAGACGGTCAGCGGCACCATTTCGGCGGCCAACCAGTCTTATGAGGTTGTTTTCGTCAATGAAGCGGAAACCACCGCCATCCGCGTCCGGAAGGAATGGCAGGACGGCAATAACCAGGATGGGATCCGCCCGGCCAGCGTTTCTGTGCAGCTGTATGCGGGCAACACAGCCGTGGGCAGCCCGGTAACGCTTTCCCAGACGAACGGCTGGGCCGATGGCTGGGACAACCTCCCGGCCTATGCGGACGGTCAGGCCATTGCTTACAGGGTGGAAGAAACAGAGACCGACGTGATCACGGGAACCGATGGCCCCGGCACCTATCGGTGGGAGGTCGTTTCAGGAGAAGAGGCCGGCGAGTATATCGTCAGGAACTTGCATACGCCGGAAGAAACCGAAGCCACGGTGGTGAAAGTGTGGGACGATGCCAACAACCAGGACGGCAAGCGCCCCGCCTCCCTGACGGTGACCCTCAGCGACGGGCAGACCGTGACCCTGAACGATAACAACAACTGGACGGCCACTATCACGGGCCTGCCCAAATATGCCGATGGCCAGGAGATCGTATACACCTGGACAGAGGGCACTTTGCCGGAAGGCTACACTCTGACGGGCACAGCCACCGAAGGCACTGTCACTACCCTGACCAACAGCTATACGCCGGAAGAAACCGAAGCCACGGTGGTGAAAGTGTGGGACGATGCCAACAA
>CAZQAM010000046.1:0-8031 GCA_964591355.1 uncultured Oscillospiraceae bacterium | reverse complement strand
GATAATGAGCGGTGACTGGAGTTCAGACGTGTGCTCTTCCGATCTCGGGGAAAGATACGGAAGCGGTGATCCGGGCGTATCGGTCAAAGCGCACGGCGGCGCTGCCCCGGGCCGTATAGCCAAAGGCCGTCACGGGCTGGCTGGTGAACTGGCGTTCAGTATCGTAAGAAATGGCGTTCAGGGGCACGAAGCCGCGGATCCAGTCCTGGTCATCCTGCACATACGCCCAGTTTCCCAGGGTGGCCAGCCAGGTCACCTGCCGGCCGGCAGCCATGGCGCGCAGCCCGTCCCGGCTTTTCAGGGGATCGTCGGTCAGCACGGTATTGGCGGTGAGGACGGCAGGCTGATCGTTTAATTCCAGCGTATTCACACTGGCGTTTTTGGGCAGGGCGGCCGCGTCGATCCAGCCGATGCGCAGATGATCGCTGCTGATATCGTACTGGATCATGGCCCAGCCGTTTTCGATGCCGAAGACCTGGATCCAGTCGTTGGTGGACACGGCGGCTTTTCCGTTTGCCGCCCGGTAGAATTTCTCCCCGGGGCCGGTATAGACGGCGTACTTTTTGCCGCCGGAGAATTTTACATTCTGGGCCTGCAGCTGGACGGAAGAAGGGATTTCAGGTGGGTTGGACAGCTTTTCTCTGGCTTCGGTCAGGGACTTGGGAAAGGCGGAGAAGCTGAAATAGCGCAGGTCGGTCTGCACGGCGCCGGACGCGGAGCCCTTCTTTTCGCCCTCGTGGTAATACGTGAGGGAGTCGGCTTTGACCAGTACCTCCGTCCAGCAATAATCCACGCACACCAAACGCATATTCCACACGCCTTTTTGATTGACCTCGAACAGCAGGCTGGCGCAGGGCTGCTCTTCGTTATCCTCCAGGGTAAATATCAGATCGACGGCATCCCCGAAGGACAGGACGCTGTCGCTCAACAGATGCAGGGAGCCGGTCATATGTTGCAGGGAAAAGAAGCCCTTTCCTTGGGGGACGGCCTTTTCGGTGCGCAGAAAATGTTCATACGTGCTGTTTGTCTGCTTGAAACCGTGGAGCACATTGTGCCCCTGATTCGCGGTGATGGCGAAATAATAGCTGCCGCCTGCGGTGTTTTTCAGTTGCACGACAGCGTTGGGCCCAATGGTGCAGCCGTCGAAGGAAGCGGCGGCAAAATACTGCTTGACTTCATTGGGCATGTCGGCGGCTTCGATCACGGCGCCGTCCGCCAGAGCGGGCAGGCAGGGCAGCAGCAAGGCAAAAAGCAGGAACAGGGTGATGATTTTTTTCACGGCCATTCTCCTTTCATCTGTGGGATCATCGACAGGAAGACGCCGGAAAGGGAAGATTTGTTACATGGTGGGAAAAATTTTCGGGGAAAAGGCCCGGACTATTCGCCTGTCCGCTTCACCGAGCGGGCGGTCTCCTCTGCCTGCTTTCCGTCAGTGGCCATCAGGGAGAAGGAGCGGCCGTCCTGGTCCCAGGCGAAGGTCACGCGGCCGTCCTTTTCCCATCGCAGGGCCGCTCCGCCGCTCCACTGCACATAGGCCACGCGGGCGCCGTCCGGCACAGGCAGGGATGTGAGGACCGCATACTCCGTGAATACGATGCGGTCATCGCCGTTGCCGTATGCAGCCGAATAAGCGCCGTTTGACGTTTCGAGACCCTCCAGGGAATATCCGATGGGGAGCACGCCGGGGAAATAGCCTCCCTGCCAGGCGGAGGGCGCCTGCACAGCCTGCATCGCTTCCGGCGCTTCGGTGGGGATGGGCGTTTCAGTGGGGAAAGGCGTACCGGTCGGCTCGACAAATGGCATTCTGGTGGGAGATTGCGTTGGCGAAGAAGTTAAAAAATGCGTAACAGTGGGAGAAACTGTCAAGATCACCGTGGGAGAAGGCGCCGCGGTGGGGGAGGGGGCGGGAGTATAGAAAGGTGCGGCGGTGCCGCCGGGCGGGGGAGAAAGGGGCGTAACATCCCGAGGCGGCTGGCGGAAGGCCAGGAGGACACCGCCCAGGATCACCAGCACGACGGCGGCAGCCCGCAGGAAGGCGGCGCTTTTTCCTGTTTTCCGGGTGTGGCGGGCGATAAGGGAAAGGGCCTTTTTCCGGTGCTGACGGAAGAGGGCTTCGGCATTTTGCGTTTCTTCCGCTGTCAGGCTGCGTTCAAACAGATCGGCTTCTTCCTCAGCGATTTCGCTCAGGGCCCTGCGCAGATTGTCGTCTTTGGCCATCACCGCTCCTCCTTTCCCAGCAGCGCTGCCAGGTGTTTGCGCGCCCGGCTGATGTGAACCCGCACCGATACCGGCCGGATGCCCGTCTCCCGGGCGATTTCCTCATCGGTCATTTCCCGGAAATAGCGCATCATCAGCACGTCCTTTTCCCGCTGCGGCAGCCGCAGCACCGCCTGCCTGATTTCCTCGATCCCGGCCCGGGAAAGAGCCTCCTCCTCGGTGCCGAACACGCTTTTCAGGTTCAGGAAAGCGCCGTCATCCGCGGGTGTTTCCCGTTTGCCCCGGTTGATCAGGGAAATAGCGGTGTGCTTTACCGTAATGACAAGATAAGCCCGCAGTTTGTTACATGCCAGCGTGCGCAGAAGATCGATTTTTCCGGCGAGGGAAATCAGGCTGTCGCTGACGGCGTCCTGGGCGAGCTCTCTGTTCCGGGTTACCCTGAGGGCCATGCCGTACATCAGGGCATGATAATCCAGGTAAATCCGCTCCAGGAATTGCCTGTCATCCTCATCCCTGATGATCATCAGTACCATAAAGGGCAGCATTTTTTGTTTTCCTTCCAGGTGAAATAAGCAGTTTATTATATGCTTTTGCTTTACGGCCTGTCAACCGAAAGCCGCGGCGGGAAGGCTCCGGAATTCTTTACAGGGAATGGAAAACATGCTATAATGTGCGTAATACAAGAACAGGAAGGGAAATGATCGGAATGGACAACGCGAACGGCGAAAAGAAGAAAGTGGTTTTTTCGGGCATCCAGCCCTCCGGCAATATTACTTTGGGCAATTATATCGGCGCCCTCAGGAATTTTACTTTGTTTGACGATGCGGACTGCCTCTACTGCGTGGTGGACCTGCATACCCTCACCGTGCGGCAGGTGCCCGCTGATCTGCGGAAGCGCACCGCCTCCCTGGCTGCTCTGTATATCGCCTGCGGCCTGGATCCGGACAAAAACATCATCTACTGCCAGAGCCATGTGCCCGCCCACGCGGAGCTGGCCTGGATCCTCAACTGCTTCACCTATATGGGCGAGCTTTCCCGCATGACCCAGTTCAAGGACAAGTCCCAGAAGCATGCCGACAACATCAACGCCGGCCTCTTTGATTATCCCGTGCTGATGGCGTCGGATATCCTGCTGTATCAGACCGACCTGGTGCCGGTGGGGGTGGATCAGAAGCAGCACGTGGAGATCTGCCGGGATATCGCCCAGCGGTTCAACGGGATCTACGGCGATGTGTTCACCATTCCCGAGCCCTATATCCCCAAGGCCACGGCAAAGATCATGAGCCTGCAGGAGCCCGCCCGGAAGATGAGCAAATCCGACCCGGAGGATACCTACATTGCCGTGCTGGACAGGCCGGAGGATATCCGCCGGAAGCTCAAACGCGCCGTCACCGACAGCGACGGGGAAATCCGCTTCGATCCGGATAACAAGCCCGGGGTCAGCAACCTGCTCACCATCCTGAGCGTGCTGAAGAAGGAAGAAATGGATGTTACGGTGCAATCCCTCCAGGGGCTGGGCTACGGCGCGCTGAAGGAAGCGGTGGCCGAAGCCGTGCTGGCGGAATTGACCCCCATCCAGCAAAGGTATAACGAAATCATCGCAGACAAGGACAGCCTGAACGCCATGCTCCGCCGCAACGCCGAGCGGGCCCAGTACCTGGCGGAAAAGACGCTGCGGAAGGTTTATAAAAAAGTGGGGCTGTATCAGCTCTGATTTCCCTGGCAGCCGGGGAGAAGCAATCGCCCATGAAGGGCCTTTTGCGGGTCCGGGCCGGAGAGTAAAGGAGAAAAACCGATGCTGGGCAGACCGGAGGACGGCTGGGTGCGGTTTCAAATGGGCAGCGAAGATACCGCTTTTGAATTAAGCTATGTCACCGACGTGGCGGCGGAATGGCTATCGCAGGCCATCCACGGGCTGGAAACACTGGATGTGTTTTCCGTTCATGGGTACTGCGAGCCGGGCCGGATGGTGTGCACCGTCAGCTACTGGTGCTGTTATGTGATCTTTGAGGAGGATGGCCATTCTCCCGCCTGCCATGGCGTGACCCAGCTGCACGTGAGCATGCTGGATTTCTGCCGGATGCTGCATCGGGATCTTTCTGAAAACCTGGACGCCTGGGTATGCTGGGAGGATGAAAATGCCCCGGAGGAGCGCAGGCGGACGCTGCAAAGCCTTCTTAGCAGGCTCGGGGCCCTGATCGAAGAAAAAAAGGAAGATTTTGACGGGGAATCCTGTTTTATTTGACGGAATCAGCGAGGTGATACCATGCAATTCTATCCCGGTGATATTACCGATGTGCACGGCATCCGCGTGGGCCAGGCACAGAGCGAATCGGCCCGCACCGGCGTTACGGTGGTGCTGTGCCGAAAGGATGGGGCCGTTGGCGGCGTATCGGTGCGCGGCGCGGCGCCGGGCACCCGGGAAACCGATCTGTTGCGCCCCGGCAATCTGGTGGAAAAGGTGCACGCCGTCGTCCTGTCCGGCGGCAGCGCCTTCGGCCTGGATGCGGCGGGGGGCGTGATGCGCTACCTGGAGCAAATCGACTATGGAATGGATATGGGCGTTGCGAAGGTGCCCATCGTGCCGGCGGCGGTGCTCTATGATCTGAGCGTGGGCGATCCCCGGGTGCGCCCGGACGCCGCCATGGGCCGTGCCGCCTGCATGGCGGCAGGCAAAGGCATGCAGCAGGGACGCGTGGGCGCGGGATGCGGCGCCACGGTGGGCAAACTGGTGCCCGGCGCAGTGCCTCAGGACAGCGGCATCGGTTCCGCCTCCCTGACCCTGCCCGAAGGCGTCACAGTGGGCGCCGTAGTGGCGGTGAACGCGGTGGGGGATGTCTATCATCCCGAAACCGGGAAAGTGCTGGGCTGCGCAAGAATGCCGGACGGCACGAAGGTACTGGCCGAAGGCCTGCTCTACGGCCACGCGCCCGCGCCGCAGCAGATCCGCATTCCCGCTCCCGGCAGCAACACCACCATCGGCGTGGTGGCGGTGGACTGCAAACTGACCAAAGAACAGGCGAACCGCCTGGCGGATGTGAGCCATGACGGCCTGGCCCGCACCATCCGCCCGGTGCACACCCAGATGGACGGGGATACGATGTTTGCCCTGGCCACGGGCCGCACGGAAAATGAAGTGAATTTCGTGAAGCTGTGCGCCGCCGCTGCCGAAGTGACCGCCCGGGCCATTGCCAACGCCCTGTATTCCGCGTCGCTATGATCGCGGGGGTGGGCATAGACCTGTGCGAGGCGGCCAGGATGGAAAAACTGCTGAAGGACGGCCGGTTCCTTCAGCGGTTTTTCAGCCCGGAGGAACAGGCGTATATCCAGGGGAAGGGCCCTCATGCGGCGGAAACCATGGCGGGCATCTACGCTGCCAAGGAAGCGTTTGTGAAAGCGCTGGGCACCGGCATCGTATCCGGGGCGCTTTCAGATATCTGCGTGCTTCATGATGAAAAAGGCATGCCGTACTATGACCTGCGGGGCGATTACGCGCGTTTGGCGTCTGAGAAGGGCGCTGCCCGGGTGCATCTGTCGATTTCCCATGACGGGGGCATGGCGGCGGCGTTTGCGGTGGCGGAAGGGGAGTAGCGCATGCTTTATGATGCTGAGAAGATGGATGCTTATCCCGTCCTGACGCCGGGGGACATGCGTCGGGTGGAGCAGCGGGCTTTTGATTTGGGCGTGCCCTCCATCCTGCTGATGGAGCACGCTGCCATGGCCGTGACGGATGAATTGGAAAAGGCCCTGGGCGGCAGCTGCCGGGGAAGAGAAGTGCTGTTCCTGTGCGGAAAGGGCAACAACGGCGGGGACGGCCTGGCGGCGGCCCGGCTGTTCAAAATGCGGGGCGGCAGGCCCTTTGTGTGGCTGTATGGCCCTCCCCAGACGCCCGACGCCCAGGCCAATGAAAAGTGGCTGCGGCAGATTCTGAATGAAGAGGACATCCTCGACTGGTCTGCGCTTTCCAGGGACCAATGGCCCTTGCTGGGGGAAGGCCCCAGCCGTCCCTTTGACGCCTGCGTGGACGCGCTGCTGGGCACCGGTTTTCGGGGAGTGCCTGACGAACGCATGGCCCGGATGATGCTGGCCCCGTATCACGATGCCCATTGGGTCGGCACGGAGCGGGATATGCCGCCGGTGATCGCTGTCGACATACCCAGCGGCATCGACGGGAAAACGGGGGACGCCCCGGGCGCCTTCGTGCATGCCGATGTGACGGTGACCTTCCATGCGCCCAAGCCGGGCCTGTATCTGACGAAGGACAGGGCGGCTGTTGGCAGGATCGCGGTGGCGGATATCGGGCTGTGGGACAGGGCTACCTGGTGCGGCGGCGCGCTGGATCTGCCCGATCCGGAATTGGACTGCGAGGTGATGACGCCCCGGGCCCTGTGGCAATTGCCCGCCCGGGCCGTCAGCGCCCACAAGGGAGACTGCGGCCGGGTGCTGATTTACGCTGGGAGCCTGGGCATGGCCGGCGCTGCCGCCATGTGCGCCCGGGCGGCGATCACCGCCGGGGCGGGGCTGACCACCATCGCCTGCGAAAAGGAGATCATCCCCATCCTGCAGACTTTGGCGCCCAACGCCATGTGCGTGGACATCAGGGAAGCGGTGAAGCGGCCTCCCGCTTATGACGTGCTGGCCGTGGGCTGCGGCCTGGGGCAGAGCGAGGAGGCCTGGCGGAACATCCTGCAGCTCTATAACCCGGAAAAGCCCGCCGTGTGGGATGCCGACGCGCTGAACATGCTTTCGAAGCATCCCATGAAGCTGGGAGAAAAAACCGTGATTACGCCCCACATCGGGGAGGGCGCAAGGCTTCTTGGCGGAGACGGCGCCGGGATCCTGAAAGACCGGCTGACGGCCGCCAGGAAACTGACGGAAACATACGGCTGCGTGACGGCGCTGAAAAGCGATGTGACGGTGATCTGCGCCTGTGAATCCGGCCAACTGAAATATTATCTGAACGCCGTGGGCAGCCCTTCTCTGGCCAAGGGCGGCAGCGGCGATGTGCTGACCGGCATGATGGCGGCGGTGATGGGCGGTTTTCAGCCCGCTGCGGGCCCTTCCCAAACGGGGCTGGCCGCCGCCCTTTCCTGCCTGTGGCACGGCGCTGCAGGCGTGATCGGCGCCAGGAAATACGGAGAAAGGGAACTGAACGCTTCCCAGCTGACCGACTGTCTGTATGAAGCGGAAATCCAGGCCGGGGAGGCATGAGCCTTCCCGGTTTTTTACAGACAAAAACCCATGAAATCAACTGAAAAGCCCGCCGCGGGATTGACAAATGCCCGTCGGCATGCTATTGTTATATCGAGTCAGCGTGCTAAAGCGATAAATCGCTGAAGAACCGGAATCACCATGCAGAAGATGCTGCCCGTGCCCGGCATGGCCGCAGGCGGGGCGCAGCGGAAAGAAAAGAGGGACTGATATGAAAAAGATCGCGTGGATCCTTTCTGTGCTCCTGGCCGTGACGGCCTGCATGCTCCCCGCCCTGGCGGAAACCGACAGCGAATATGTGAAGGCCAAGGGCGTGCTGGTGGTGGGTATTACCGATTTTGAGCCCATGGACTACAAGAACGAAAACGGCGAATGGATCGGCTTTGACGCCGATATGGCCAAAGCCTTTGCCGCCTCTCTGGGCGTACAGGCCGAATTTGTCGAGATCGACTGGGACAACAAGGTGCTGGAGCTCAACGGCAAATCCATCGACTGCGTGTGGAACGGCATGACGCTGCGCCCCGAAGTGACGGAAGCCATGGAAACCGCCAACGCCTACGCCAACAACGCCCAGGTGGTGGTGCTGCCCGTTGACAAAGCCGC
>CAZQAM010000045.1:6873-8038 GCA_964591355.1 uncultured Oscillospiraceae bacterium | reverse complement strand
TTATCCACAAAGCTGCGAATGCTTTCATACGCAAAGCCCTTGACCCGTCCGTGGATCTGGTTCCGGACGATGATATCCGGCACCGTCACTTTCTCATCCGAATAGAACTGAATGAGGTTATGATTGCTGGCGTCAATGGCGATCATGGCTTTGTCCCCGGTCAGGTTGCATTTGATGTCGTTGACGCAGGGATTGGCGTTGGGGGTGATCCAGCCGTTCTCCATCTGCGCGATGCCGCCGTGTTCAAACTCCAGCGTGGAGAGGAAAGTATCCTCTGTCTTTACCCCCAGGGAATCCAGCACGCCCCGGTTGGATACGGTGTATACCCGCTTTACCCGATCCTGGAACAGCCATTGCAGGGTATCGAAGCTGTGGCTGCCCAGGAACCACAGGATGGAAGAAGACGCTGCCCAGGGCAGCATATCCGTCGCCACCCATTTGATATCATTCAGGCGGAAATACGCGTTGCGGATGGTGCCCAGTTCTCCCGATTCGATCAGCCGCTTGGCTTCAGCAAAGGGCGGGCTCCAGCGGTTGTGCAGATCCACCATGGCCCGCACGCCGGCCTTGTTTACCGCTTCCACGATCCGGAACACGTCTTCCCGGGTGGTGGCCAGGGGCTTTTCGATCAGCATGTGCTTGCCGGCCTGTGCGCATTTCACGGCGATGTCTGCATGCAGATGATCGGGGGTCACGATGGATACCGCCTCAAAATCTCCCTCCCGGAGCAGATCATCCACATTCGTATATACCTTGGGCAGCCCGTATTTTTCCGCCAGTGCCCGGGCCCGCTGCTCGTTTTTGTCGCAGACAGCGACGGGCTCCACCATGGGATGTTCCCGGTAGATCGCGGCATGGGTATCGCCCCACACTCCGGCGCCGATGATGGCGATGCGGAATGTTTTCATGTTTTCAGCTCCTTGCCTTTTATTTTTCGCGCCGCGGCGCAGAACATCATGTATCAGAAGCAGACAGGAATTTGACGGATTGGCGCTCCACAATTCGGGTCGTAAGAAGAATGTTTTTCGTTGTGCTGCTGGGATGCGCGAGGGTTTCCATGATCAGGTCTGCCGCCGTTTTGCCCAGGTGGTACAAAGGCACGTGCACCGTGGTCAGGTTCGGGTAAACGAAGCTGCACAGATCATAATCGTTGTGCCCCATCACC
>CAZQAM010000045.1:3859-6863 GCA_964591355.1 uncultured Oscillospiraceae bacterium | reverse complement strand
GTTGGCCCCCACGCAGACCGGCATGCCTGCCGGGATGCCCAGCTCCGCCGCCGCGCTCAGGGTATAGGCGGCTTTGTAGTCGTCGGTGCAGAAAATGGCGGTGGGCCGTTTCTCCTGGGACAGAAGATGCAGGGCAGCGGTGTGGCAGCTTTCTTTGTCATACGTCGCCTCGATCATGAGGGATTTGTTGAGGCGGAGCCCCGCATCCACGATGGCGTCCATGTATCCCTTCCGCCGCATCCTGTTGACCTGGTATTCCAGGGAAGAGTAGATCAGCCCGATGCGCCGGTGCCCTGCGTCAATCAGATATCGGACAGCGGAACAGCAATCCTGATAGTCGTCCGTGCCTACGGAATTGTAAGGCGTGCAGTGAATGTCCGGCTGCCCTGAGGGGACCCCGATGAGCACCACCGCCGTGCCGGTCTCCACCAGGCGCTCAAGCAGGCGGTCGTTTTGAAATGCGCCGACAACAATGGCCCCCTGCACGGCCCCGGTAAGCACAAGGTTCATGCAGTGCTCCATTTCGATCTCCCGGTCTTCATTGGTGCAGAGGATGGAATTGTAGCCGTACTGGTTCAGCACGGTGCACAGCCCATCGATCATGCGTATGAATTCGGTGTTGGAAAAAGCCTGGTTTCGGGTACGGCCCATAACGATGGCAATGTTTTGCAGGCTGCGCACCGCCATGTTTTTGGCGATCACGCTGGGCGTATACCCCAGCCTGGAAATCACACCGAGCACCTTCCGCCGCACTTCGGGGGATACATTGGAGGCATTGTTGGTCACCCGGGATACGGTGGAAATGGATACATTGGCTGCTTTTGCCACATCTTTGATGGTAACGGACATTTTTTCCTCCCATGAAAATGTTTTCAGCAAAAGCATTATAAGCGCGCGGAAGGAGAAAAACAAGTGTGAAATTTGTTTTAATTCTAACCTTTTATGACATCTTTTGAAAGATCAAAAAACAAATAAAAAACTTTAAAAACAAGCAATATCTGAAGAAAACATGATAAAATCACGGAAATCTTACAGTTTTTCAGTCTGATATAAAGGTTCAAAAAAACGTTTTCATACAATATAGTAAAAATATCCACAGCCATAAGCAGTTGGCATTCTTCCTTTCCCATTGGCCCTTCAAGGAGGAATGCAATGCAAATGGATAAAAAAAGGAGGGTATTCCATGAAAAAGGTCATTGCTCTGGCTCTTGCATGCATCATGATGCTCGCTTCGCTGGCGGTGCCCGCCATGGCGGAGGATCAGAAAGTCGTGCGGATGTGGACATTTCTGGATCCCACCAGCACCACCAACGGCCGTTCCGTGGCGCTGAAGCAGATCATCGACAAATTCGAGGCGGAACATCCCGACATCAAAATCGTGGTGGAGCCTCAGGATTGGGCCCAGATGAGCACCAAATTCTTTGCTGCGCATTCTCAGGGCAACGCGCCGGACATCTGCTGGGTGATCATGGACTCCATGGGCAGCGCCCTGGACATCGGCGCCCTGGAGCCCCTTGAAAACCTGACCTTCGGCAAGTGGAGCGACGAAGAAATCGCCGATATCGACGACGCGTTCTGGCATTTCGGAACCCGGGATGGGAAGCATTATCAGATCACCTTCTCCCGGAACTACCTGACCATCTTCTACCGTGCCGACTTGTTTGAAAAGTACAGCATCGAAATCCCCCGCACCTGGGACGAGCTGATTGCCGCCGCCAAGACGCTGACCGGTCACGACGATGACCTGGGGGTGGACCGCTATGGCTTCGGCCTGGCGCTGAGCACGGAAAACGTGGACGCCCAGCTGCTGACCAACATGATCCTCTCCGAACAGGGCACCCTGTTCAATGAAGACGGCACCGCCAACTGGGCCAATGAAACAGGCGTGAAGGCCCTGAGCAAAATGTGCAGCTTCATTACCGACCTGGGCATCACCCCTGCCTCCGCCGTATCCACCACCGGTGAAGATCTGTGGGTGGATTTCGAAGCCGGCAAGGTGGCCATGATGTCCGGCGGCGCTATCCGCGTCAACACCGTGCGCAGCAACTGCGTGTATGATCCCGAAGCCGTGCAGATCATGCTCTGGCCCACTGAGGACGGCGAAGGCCATGCGCCCGGCGTTATCAACGGCTGGTGCGTGGGCGTGTGGAGCGGCAGCAAGGTAAAGGAAGAGGCCGGCCTGTTCCTGGAAGCCATGGTTTCTCCTGAAGCGGATCAGCTGTGGGTGGAGCTGGGCGGCCAGCCGGCGATGCGTCAGTCCACGCTGACCGCGTCCGCTGACTATATCGCCAAGAATCAGTTCCTCACCGTCATTGCGGAGGGCTTCCAGAAGTACGGCTATCCTCAGCCCACCGATTTCAAGGTGGATGACTGGAAGGCTGATCTGAACAACGCCGCGCAGAAAGTGCTGGTAAACAACGAAGATCCGCTGACTGCCCTGGAAGAAACTGCCCAGGATTTCAATATGCGCAACGAATAATCTTCCCCGTGACCTGTATCCGGTTCCTCCCCGGTTTTTCCGGGGAGGAACCTTTCGAAAGGAGGAGCGCCGTTGAAGTTCAAGCGGAAACTGGGGCCTGTGCTGATCCTGCCTGCCATGATTCTCATTGGGGCGCTCTTGATCTGGCCTCTGTTTTATACTGTCTACTGCAGTTTTTATAAACTGGATTATCTCAGCTTCGGCGGGTATGTCGGGCTGAAAAACTATCAGAAAATCCTCAGTGACAAGGCGGTATTCGCATCCTTTGGCGTCACCTTTACCGTCACCGTCCTCTCCACCCTGATTTCCATGGTACTTGGCCTGATCCTGTCGCTGTGGATCGACCGCCGAAAGGGGTTTATGGCGTTCAGCATCGAATTGGTCGGGCTGCTCCCCTGGGTGATCTCCATGATGGTGGGCACCATGCTGTGGCGCTGGATCCTGAATGGAGACACCGGTTTATTCAATTATATCGTTCGTTCCCTGGGACACGATCCCATTTTGCTTTTCAACAATAAAAACGAC
>CAZQAM010000045.1:0-3849 GCA_964591355.1 uncultured Oscillospiraceae bacterium | reverse complement strand
ATCGGCTATTCCATGGTGATGACCCTGGCTGGGCTCAAAAGCGTGCCGTATGACCTGATTGAGGCGGCAAAGGTGGACGGCGCCAACGGCTGGAAGGTGCTCACCAAGATTCGCCTGCCCCTGATCAAAACGCCGCTTCTGATTTCCGCCATCGTGCTGACGATGAGCAATTTCAACAACAACACCGTTCCCATGGTGCTCACAACCGGCGGCCCAAGCAATGCCACCAACGTGATCACGCTGTATTTGTACAAGCTTTCCTTCAGCTATTATCGTTTCGGCACCGCCTCCGCCCTTTCCACGGTGCTGTTCGTGATCAACGCCATAATGATTGTTCTGTATATCAGGATGGTGAAATATGAGATATAATCAAGCGGCCGCCCTGCGGCATGGACAGAAGGGCATGGTTTCCAGGGATGTATGGGGGAAAATCGCCGAGGTGGTTCTTCTCCTGATCGTGCTGGTGGCTTCTCTGCTTCCCATCATCTGGGGGCTGGCCACTTCCTTTAAGCCAAACAGGGAGCTGTTTCTGTATCCCCCCTCCTTTATTGGCTCCCGGATTTCCCTGGAACACTATGAGAATATTTTCAAAAGCGGTTTCTGGCTGGGCGTGCGCAACAGCAGCCTGTATTGTGTGTGCGCCATTATCCTGGTGCTGATTACCGCCATTCCCGCCGCCTACGGTTTTCAGCGCTGCCGTTTCCGCTTCAAAAAGCTGTGCTTTTATCTGGTGGTTGCTGGCATCCCCCTGTCTGCCGGCAGCTCCGTACTGCTGATTCCCAACTATATCATGATGTCCCGCCTGCAGATGATCGACCGATGGTATACCCTGATCCTGATCTATGCCGCCTATCAGCTGCCCATGTCTATCTGGATCATCCGCAGCGGCGTGGAATCGGTGCCCATTGAAATCGACGAGGCAGCGCTGATCGACGGCTGTTCCAACGCCTACATCATCTTTTGCCTCACGCCCCGGCTGATCCTCCCCTCCATTGCCTCGGCGGCGCTGTTCACCTTTATCGGCTCCTGGAATGAATTCATCGTCAGCAGCGTTATGCTCAATAATCCTTCCCTGCGCTCCATTCAGCAAGTCATCTATTATTTCATGGGCTTTTTCGGAACCGACTGGGGTGCGCTGTGCGCTGCCGCCTGCATGGCCATCCTGCCCATTCTGGTGGTATTCGTATTCCTGGGCCGGATGATGATCTCGGGTCTTACCCAGGGCGCAGTCAAAGGATGATTTGAACGGGAGGGAATGCTCTTGCTTTCCAAATGCATGCAATTTGATGTGGCTGTATTCGGCGGAGGCACCAGCGGCATTGCGGCCGCCGTAGCCGCCGCCCGGAACGGCGCCCGGGTGATCCTGGTGGAACGCAATCCCTTCCTGGGCGGCACGCTCATCTCCGGGCTTGGGATCCTGGGCTACCGGGACCGCAGCGGCGCTCCGGTCATCGGGGGCATCGCGCAGGAAATCATCGATCTGCTGAGCATGACTGAGGATACCCTCGGCCACAACTACTGCCCGATCCTCAATTCTCTTACTCCGGTCAATTCCGCCATGCTCCAGCTGAGGCTGATGGAATTGTGCCGGAACGCCGGGGTGCATGTTCTTCTCAACTGTGAATTCTTTGATCTGGAAAAGAAAGGCGCCCATATCCAGGGCGTGCAGGCCTTCGGGAAAAGCACGCGGTACGATATCCGGGCGAATGTGTACATTGACGCTACCGGCGACGGGGAATTGTGCTACCGGGCCGGCGTGCCCTTGGTGAAACGGGAAAATCCGGGGGAAATGCAGCCCGCTTCCCAGATTTTCTCCATGTCCAACGTGGATCGGGAAAAAATGCTGCGCTACCTGGAGGAAAACCCGGACGAAGCCAAGACGCCGGAAGGCTATGAAATGGAAACCAGCGTGGACACCTATCGCAATGCCCGGGGCTACAACGTGCTGGGATGCGACGCGCTGATCCGCGCCGGACGGGAAAACGGCGACTACATCGACATTCCCAGGGACCGGTTTTCTACCATCACGCATCCCATTCCCGATCAGATGATCATCAACAACACCAGGATCATGAATTTCGACGGCAGCGACCTGCTCCAGCTGACGGACGGCATCGTGGAGGGCTACAGGCAGCTGAAGGAGCTGCTGCACTTCATTCCGCGGTATATTCCCGGCTATGAAGACGCTCAATTGGCCACAATCTCTCCCATGCTGGGCATCCGGGAATCCCGCCGCTGCGTAGGAAGGAAAACCCTGACCAGCGGCTGCATTCTCCGGGGGGAAGTGCCCGATGACAGCGTGGCGCTGGGAGGCTACAATATCGACATCCACCATGGCTCCGATGAGGGCAGTGAACTGTATATTGTGGAGCACGGCTACGGCATCCCTTACGGCACCATGATCAGCGACACCACCGACAACCTGATTTTTACCGGCCGCCTCATCTCTGTGGATACGGACACTTATGGCTCCACCCGCATCATGGGCACCTGCATGGCCCTGGGGGAAGCGGCAGGCTGCGCGGCCGCCCTGTGCATCAAAAATGATCAGACACCCCTCACTTTGGATGTATCCGAGCTTCGGGAGACACTGCTTCATGAAAACGCCATACTGAAGGTGAACCAGGATGAGGTATGATTTGATTTGCATTGGCGGCGGCCTGGCCGGCACGGCTTCCGCCATCGCCGCGGCCCAAACGGGAAAACGAGTGCTGCTGGCGGAAAGAAACGAGTTTCTGGGGGGCATGGCCATTACAGGGGTGCCCTGGCGGGGCTTTTCGGAATCCATGCTGGCGCAGTCACCCCTGGCCGCGTCTCTGGTTCAGCGGATCATCGCCCTGGGCGGCGGCCTTCCTCCGACGGAAGACGGGCTTTTTTGCGTCAATCCGGAAATCGCCAAAATCGCCCTGCTCAATGCTTGCCAGGACGCAGGGGTGGATCTTTTGTTCCACTGCGCGCCCATCAGCGCGGAGGCGGAGGAGGGCGTGCTGAAAACGGTGGATATATTTGGGAAAGCGGCCCGGCTGACCTTGCAGGGGGATTATTTTATAGACGCCACCGGCACAGGCGATCTGTGCGCTGTCGCCGGGGCGGAGCAAAGGGGGAAAAGCCCGGCGCTGGCAGGCTATGCTGCTGTGATCAGCGGCGTGGACTTACGTCAATTCCAGCGCGTTCTTCATCAGGCTCCTTGTGATGCGGAGCTGGCCCGAACGGCCAAATTCTACATGCTTATCGCTGATCCGGCTGCCGCTGCTTCCGGAGAGAAGCCCGTACCGCATCGCTTTCTGGCTTCCCTTTCCTCCATGCCGGAAAGGGGCCGGTGCTGCCTTCAATTCACCCTGCCTCATCTCATTGACGCCGCAGATCCGGAAGCCCTTTCCGCCGCGTTCGATCAGGCCTCGGGCGACCTGCTGGGCCTGCTGTCTGCTTTGCGCCGGCGGTGGAACGGACTGGAGTCTGTCCGCCTTTCCTCAGTATCGCCCATGCTGTGTGCCGGGAGCAGCGTCTTCTATGCCGTCCGGGAAGCGGCAGCTTCCCCGGATTCCCCGCCCTGTTTGCGTGTTTCTTCCAATCTCCGGAATCTGTATCTGGCAGGGCAGATTTCTCAGACTTTTCAGCCTGAGGCCGACGGGTTCGTTGCTTTGGGAAACTGGGTCTTTCAGGGAGAATGCCTGGGGAAGACGCTGTCTCTCGCTGCTCTTCCGGGCTGAATCAAACAAGGAGCGTCCCAGACGGGCATCGCTCCTTTTTTATTGCTGAGCCGAAGACTTTAACTGCATTCAGGCAAAGCCTTCTGATACTATATCGCATCTAAAAGATTGAATGAAAAAGATGCAATGAGATTCTTCG
>CAZQAM010000044.1:5536-8049 GCA_964591355.1 uncultured Oscillospiraceae bacterium | reverse complement strand
CGTGACGAGGGCGTTTGCTTTGAAAAAGAAAACGCCGCCGCGATCAATACGCAGTCCGCGGCGGCATGGTGCGAGTGGCGGGGCTCGAACCCGCACGCCCAGAGGGCACAAGATTTTAAGTCTCGGTTGTCTGCCAGTTCCAACACACTCGCAACAAATTCATTATACCATCCGATGCCGTGAAGTCAAGTGAAAAAAGCCCGGAAGGCACAGCCTGCCGGGCGAAAAACTCAGGCGGGACCCAGGAGCTTTTCCCGGATCAGCCGTTGGTTTTCCTGCAGCCGCGGATCTCCGGGGGATAAGGCGCAGGCCTTTTCAGCGGCTTCAAGCGCTTCCCGGAAGCGCCCGGTATGATACAGCCCCAAAGCCCTTAAATCCCAGGGCAGGGCGCCCCAGGCGTCGCTTTCGGTGATATAGGTGCGGGGCCGCTCCTGAATGGCCAGGGCCTTCCCGGCCAGATACACCGCCGCTTCCCAATCCCTGTTTTCATAAGCCAGAAAGGCCGCTTCCACAAAGGGCTCCCTCAGATGCGGCGCTTCCGCCATGGCCCGCCAATACCATTTTTCCGCTTCCGCACGGTCTCCCTTGGCCCGGTATGCCCGGGCGATATACCGCATGGAGGCGCAGCGCTCGTCCGCCCATCGGGCGGTGGGCATGCGAAGGTGTCGGGTCAGGGTGCGGATGCAATCGTCATACCGGCGGTAAAACAGGTATTCCCGCCCCAGGTAGTGCATATTCCGGTCGTCCTGGGGCGCTTCCCGCACCGATAATTCTAGCAGGGGCAGATACTGGCTGCGGGGCTTTGCGGGGTCGGCATGGTGATCCAGCTGGATGCCTTCGACGGTGATCTTCTTTTCCTGCCCCGCGTCGCCAAGCCATTCCAGCACTTCATGCACCGGATGTGTCCAGCGGTAGCCGTGGCGGGTATGGATCTTTTCGATCCAGAATACGTGCCCTTCCGAGCCGTCCGGCAGGAAATTCCAGGTGTATCGGTAGATGGCTCTGCAGGTATTTGGCCGCCAGGCTTTTTCCAGCAGGGCCCGCCATCCGGGATGAAACACCTCGTCCAGATCGGTGCACACGCAGATGTCGGCGTCATCCGGCACCAGGGCAAGGGACCGGTTCCGAGCTGCGTCGAACCGCCAGGGGGAAATGGTCTCCTGGGTGACGGCGGCGCCGCCCTGCCGCAGCAAGGCCACTGTGTCGTCCGAGGATCCGGTGTCCAGCACATAAATTCCGTCTGCCTCCCCCATGGATTGCAGCCAGCGGGGCACAAAGCGGCTTTCGTTTTTGCAAATGGCGTAGACGTCAATCTTCATGGGATCGCTCCTTGAAAAAAGGGATGGCAGCTGCCATCCCCGGTAAAGGTCAGGTTTCCAGCAATCCGGCCGCCCGCAGATTGGCCAGCAAAAGATTCAGCTGGGTCACGGCATCGGCAGGATTCGTGGCATCGGCGACGGGGGCCGCAGGGGTGATGACGGCGGCAGGTCCGGTAGGTCCGGTAGGCCCGGTTTCACCCGCTTCGCCGGCAGGTCCTGTGGGCCCGGTAGGCCCGGTTTCGCCCGCTTCGCCGGCAGGCCCCGTGGGCCCGGTAGGTCCGGTTTCACCCGCTTCGCCGGCAGGCCCGGTAGGTCCGGTAGGCCCGGTTTCACCTGCTTCGCCGGCAGGTCCCGTGGGCCCGGTCGGCCCAGTTTCGCCCGCTTCGCCGGCAGGACCCGTGGGTCCGGTGGGCCCGGTGGCGCCTGTTGCACCCGTGGCCCCGGGCTGACCGATGGGGCCGGCAGGACCTGTTGCGCCCGCAGCGCCTGTATTGCCGATGGGTCCGGTGGGGCCGGTTGCGCCGGCAGGGCCCGCAGGACCGGTGGCTCCGGTTGGTCCGGCAGGTCCAGTAGCGCCTGTCGCACCTGTGGGGCCGGTTGCGCCGGTGGGCCCGGTGGGGCCGCCCGCAGGGCCGGTGGGGCCTGTGGGCCCGGTGGGGCCGGCAATGCCGCAGCGGCGGCATCCGCAGCCCCAGTTCTGATACTGGAACTGATATAAAAGAGGATTGCACTGCCGCCCTGCCTGCGTGGAATCAGGCTGGGCGTCGATGATCCGGTTGCACGCCATGTTGCTCCCTCGTTTCGGTTTGGTCTGGCCAGCCTCCCGGCTGTCCATTATCATGCTATGCCGCCGGGGGAAATGCGTTCCGCGCAAAAAAGAACGGCCCTGATGAGCCGTTCTGTGGATAGAAACCGTTATTTGGTCACCAGTTCCAGGGTATCCCGGGCGATGGCGATTTCCTCGTTGGTGGGGATCACCAGGATCTTCACTTTGCTGTCGGGGGCGGAAAGATCGGCGTCATGGGCTTTGCCGGGGCGCAGGGCGTCGTTCTTTTCCTTGTCCATCTTCGCGCCCATGTATTCGAAGCCCTGCATGACATCCCAGCGCAGGCCATTGGTGTTCTCGCCGATGCCGGCAGTGAACACGATGACATCCACACCGTTCATGGCGGCGGTATAGGCGCCGATATATTT
>CAZQAM010000044.1:0-5508 GCA_964591355.1 uncultured Oscillospiraceae bacterium | reverse complement strand
GCATATCCCGGGCCAGCTTGGCGCGCTCATGGCCTTCAGACGCGGCCTTGTCGATGTCCCGCATGTCGTTACTCAGGCCGCTGATGCCAAGCAATCCGCTCTTTTTGTTGCAGATATTCAGCATTTCATCCACGCTGATGTGGTCGTTGTTGCAGATATACTGCACCACGGCGGGATCCATGACGCCGCTGCGGGTGCCCATGATCATGCCTTCCAGGGGCGTAATGCCCATGGAGGTATCCACGCATTTGCCGTAAGCCACGGCAGCCAGGGAAGAGCCGTTGCCCAGATGGCAGGTGATGATGCGCAGGTCCTCGGGCTTTTTGCCCAGGAATTCGGCCGCCCGCTTGCTGACATAGCGGTGGCTGGTGCCGTGGAAGCCGTAGCGCCGCACGTGGAGCCGCTCATAATATTCATAGGGCACGCCGTACATATAAGCCTTGGGCGGCATGGTCTGATGGAAGGCGGTGTCGAACACGGCCACCATGGGCGTGCCGGGCATGACTTCCTGGCAGGCCTTGATGCCCATCAGATTGGCGGGATTGTGCAAAGGGCCCAGGGGGATATTTTCCGCGATGGCGTCCATCACCGTGTCGTTGATGATCACGGACTCGGTGAATTTGCTGCCGCCGTGCAGCACCCGGTGGCCCACCGCGCCGATTTCCTTCATATCCTTCACAACGCCCTTTTCGGGATCGGTGAGGAAGCCCAGCATCAGGTGGCAGGCCTTCACGTGATCTTCGATGGGCTCTTCCACGTCGCAGACGGTCTGATCATTCACTTTCATGTTGGCATGGCCCGGCATGCCCATCCCGATGCGCTCCACCAGGCCCTTGGCCAGGGTGGCTTCGGTATCCATATCGATGAGCTGATATTTCAGCGAAGAAGAACCGGCGTTGACGATCAAAATTTTCATAAAAGCTCTCTCCCTTGTTTTTTTTCTGCATTGCCACCCGCTATTATACAGGAAATCCCATGGATTTGCAAGGAAAAAAGGGCGGCAGGCGGGAGATTTGAGCCAGGCAATGGCCCGTGGCGGCACGGCGCGCCGTATAACCGGGAAAAAGCGGGGCATACTGGATAGAAAACGAGGGAAAGGGCGGGACATGCAATGATTGAGCAGGATACGGTAAAGCTGCTGCGGGAGTGCGACTCGGGAGCCAGGATGGGAGTTGCCTCCATCGAGGATGTGATGGGTTACGTCCGCGCGCCGGAGTTGGGTAAAGCGCTGACGGAATGCCGGGATGCGCATGAGAAGCTCAGCGGAGAAATCCAGGAAGAATTGAACAGATTCCAGGATGAGGGGAAAAAGCCCGGCCCGGTGGCGGAAAAGATGTCCTGGCTGATGAGCAATATGAAGCTGATGATGCACGAATCGGACCATACCATCGCCGATCTGATGACCGACGGATGCAACATGGGCGTCAAGAGCCTGAGCAGGTATCTGAACCAGTACAAAGCGGCAGATGAAAGATCCAAGGATATCGCCAAAAAGCTCATCAGCCTGGAGGAAAAACTGACGGCGGATATCCGGCCTTTTTTGTAAAGGACGGAGGACGGCAAAACCAAACGAAGCATATCAAAAGCCCATGGAGCGGATCCATGGGCTTTTATGCTGCGATGGATTATACGTTGAAACGGAACAGGGTCACATCGCCGTCCTGCATCACATAATCCTTGCCTTCGGATCTCACCAGGCCCTTTTCCTTGCATGCGTTCATGGAGCCCAGCGCCTGCAGCGTTTCAAAGGGCACGATTTCGGCCCGGATGAAGCCGCGCTCGAAATCGGTATGGATCTTTCCGGCGGCCTGGGGCGCCTTGGTGCCCCGGGAGATGGTCCAGGCCCGGCATTCGTCCTCCCCGGCGGTGAGGAAGGAGATCAGCCCCAGCAGGTGATAGCAGGTGCGGATCAGCCGGTCCAGGCCGCTCTGGCCAATGCCCATTTCCTGCAGGAATTCTTCCTTTTCCTCGGGATCCATCTGGGCGATTTCCTCCTCGATCCGGGCGGAGATCACCAGCACCTCGGCCTGCTCCTGGGCGGCAATGGCCTTCACCTGCCGCACGAAATCGATGCTGTCTTCCTCCTCAGCCACCAGATCCTCGGAGATATTGGCGGCGTAAATGACAGGCTTCGTGGTCAAAAGGAACCAGCCTTTTACGATGTCCTTTTCCTCGTCGCTCAAAGGGCAGGTGCGGGCGGGCCGGCCGCTTTCCAGGTGTTTCAGCATCCGGGCGGCCAGGTCAGCTTCCTCGCCGTATTTTTTCTCGCCGGTTTTGATGAGCTTGCGGGCCTTGTCCTCCCGCTTGGCCACTGTTTCCATATCGGCGAAAATCAATTCCAGGTTGATGGTTTCAATATCCCGGGCGGGGTCGACGCTGCCGTCCACGTGGATGATATTTTCATCCTCGAAGCAACGCACCACGTGCACGATGGCTTCGCATTCCCGGATGTGGGAGAGGAATTTATTGCCCAGGCCTTCACCCTTGCTTGCGCCCTTTACCAGGCCGGCGATATCCACGAATTCCACCGTGGCGGGCGTGACCTTTTTGGGATGATACATGTCGGCCAGAATATTCAGCCGCTTATCCGGCACGGCCACCACGCCGGCGTTGGGCTCGATGGTGCAGAACGGGTAATTGGCCGCCTGGGCGCCCGCGCCCGTAATGGCGTTGAACAGGGTGCTTTTGCCCACGTTGGGCAGGCCCACGACACCTAATTTCATGTCGCCACAGACCTCCTTGTTTGAAAAAACTGCCTTCACCAACAGGTCAGATGCATTATAGCACAGAGCCCGCCATCCGGCAAGATTGCCGTCGATTTATTCAGTGAATGCTTTTCGCTGGATTGATTTCCTTGTGCCGGAAAAATGATTGGATCTGCACCTGCCAACGGGAATTTTTCGGCGGATCACCCGGATGTTGCTTTGCCGACGCATTGATTTTCCGGGCTGCCGCTGATATAATCTGAATGAAGCTCAAGGAGTGATACCAATATAAACAAATGAAGGATTTCTTCTGAGCGCAGCATTCAATTTATGGGAGGGAAAAACATGGCCGGTATTTCGGATTATGCCAATCTGCAAATGGATTGCTCATGCGGCCGAAAGCACAGGGTCCCCATTCGGCATCTTGTTTCCGGCAAAGGCTGTATTGAAGAATTGCCGGGCGTTGTTCAGGAATTCAGCGGGAAAAAGGCCCTTGTGCTGGGAGACAACCATACCCTGCCGCTGGCCGAAGAAAAAGTATGCGACCTGCTCGCCGGCGCCGGTCTGTCAGTAACAAAATATTGCTTTAAGCGGCGTGAACACTATCTGACGGATGAAGAGGCTGTCGGGGAGCTTCTGGTGGCTTTAAGGGAAAAACCGGATCTCATCGCCGCCATTGGCTCCGGCACCATGAATGATATTACCAGGGTCATCAGCTGCCGCTGCGGCATTCCCTATATGATCATCGGCACAGCCCCGTCCATGGATGGATACGCATCCTCCACCTCGGCGGTCATCGTTGGGAAAGAAAAAGTCAGCGTGCCGCTGGTTTCGCCCTATGCGGTGATCGCGGATACGGATCTGATGATTACGGCGCCGGACGTTATGCTTTCCGCCGGCATCGGCGATGTTTTGGGCAAGCATACCACCCTTATGGACTGGGAGCTGGCGGCCCGCATGGGGCGGGAGCACAGATGCACCTACATTTCGGGCATCATCCGGGAAGCCTGCAGTGCCTGCCAGAAAAACTATAAAGAAATCCTGAAGCGCGATCCATCCGCTGTGAAAAACATGGCCGACGCGCTCATCATGGCGGGCGTCGCCATCAGCATGTTCGGCACCTCCAGGCCGGCATCCGGCAGCGAGCATCAATTGGCCCACGTGTGGGAGGTGGAGGCGATTCAGCGAAAGAAGCAAAGCGCCCTGCACGGCAATTACGTGGGGCTGGGAACTGTCGCGTCCATTCATCTCTACAGCCTTGCCATGCAGGATTTCGATCTGTCCTTCCTGGAAGGATTCCTGCCGTCAGCCTCCGAAATCACTTCCATTCTGGAAGAGGCGGGGGGCTATGCTTTGAAAGAAAAGCTGTGCGTTGATAAAGACGCATTTTATAATGCGTTCGCGCATGCGGCCCGCAGCAATCCGCGTTATACGATTCTGACGTTTTTGAATGAAAAATCGGTATTGGACAAGTATGCAAGAATTGTAACAGACAGGATGTTTTCCAATTGAAAAGCCCGGAACAGAGCGCCCCTTCCCATGAACGGGAAGGGGTGTTTTGCTGCAGGCCTCCTCATCCTTTCAGGCGTTGCCCGCCCTGAATATGATAATCGCCGTTTTCATCAATTTTCAGGCAAAGGTCCGCCGGGAGCGTTTTTTTAAGGCACAGACGGACATTGGGCATATCGCTGAAATCCACAAAGCGGGCCGCTTCTTCTTTTTCCACCCCGGTCCGGATCCTCCGGTCAATCAGGCGCGCCCGCAGCAGCGGCTCATCCGCCGTCATGGAAATCGTAAAGTCCGCATAATCGGGCAAATCGCGCCAGCCAGCATCGTCCAACAGCAGATAGTTCCCTTCCAGCAGGACCATGTCGCTGTCTATCTCGATGGCGTTCTCCACCGGATTGTGGAGCATCCGGTCATACACAGGCCATCCGCACCGTTCTCCGGCGGCCACCCTTTTTACACGGTCGGTCAGCTTTTCCAGATCGAATGTGACGGGGGCTCCCTTGATCCTGACCATGGGAATCTGCACGCCGTCCCTTTCAGCGGTATGGCTGAGGAGATATTCCTGCCGCCTGTGGAAGCCGTCCATGCCGATCACCTGCATGCGCTGAAGTTCCGGATGCTCCCGGGACAGCCTTTCCAGAAAGCTCAGCAGGGTGGTTTTTCCGCATCCGGGAGGCGCGGCCAGAAGAACCAGGATCCTTCTTCCCTTCTGCCGCTGCAGCGCCGAAAGCTTTTGCAAAAGGGGCAGGAAAATGGTTTCAACTGCCCTTTCGCTGTAATGCGCGGCGATATCGATCCCGTTGATTTCAGCTCGGTATTCAATCATTTCCGTTTCCTCTTTCCTTGAATCATCCTGCGGCGCAGGGCCCGTCCTCAGCGCGGGGATGCTTCAGGCGCCGTTGTCTGACGGATGTACAGCAATTGTACGATGTATCATCAATATACCATATTTCAGGCGTCTGCTCAATGGCCTGAACGCAGGAAGGACAGCTGGAAACCCTCCGGGCAGGATGCGCTGCCCTTGGCATCCTTTGATCAAAAAACAGCAAAAACAGCGCATTCCTTGCTTTTTTCAGCAGGATTATGGTTTCACGATGGAGAATATGCCCCCGATGGACAGAGAAATCCGGGCGCATGTCAGCGGCATGTTTTGCTGTATCATACGCTTGCAGGAAGGGAAGAAGCATGAATATTTTTGTGTGCATCAAGCAGGTGCCGGCCACCAACAAGGTGCAGGTGGATGAAAAGAAGATCGGAAGAGCACACGTCTGAACTCCAGTCACCGCTCATTATC
>CAZQAM010000043.1:0-8074 GCA_964591355.1 uncultured Oscillospiraceae bacterium | reverse complement strand
AATTTTTTAGACGAGAAATAGTATAAGGTTTATTCAGCAGGCGTTTCTTCCGGATAGGCGTCCTCTGTTTCTGTCACTTCCGCGTCCTGGGCCAGCTGGTCAAAGAGCTGCTGCAGTTCTTCCTCGGAGAGGGTGCCCAAATCGTCACCATCCTGCTGAGCATTGTCCTCCGCCGGGGCGGCGGCCTTGGCGGCGGCAATGGCTTCGGCGTTCAGGCTGATCTCGTGCTCGCCTTCCCAGGTTTCCAGAGCGGTATAGAACAGATCGTTCTTGGCCACGCTTTCCAGGTAATCCCGGATCTGGGCGCGGAGCTCGTCATTCAGCTCCACGGGGCCGGCAGGCACATCCTTCAAATAGTAAATGATGTGGATGCCGAAGGAGGAAACCACGGGATCGCTGACATCTCCGGGCTTGAGCATCTTTTCCTGGAACGCGCCGTCCACGAAGGCGGGATCCCAGCCCATTACGATGCTTTCCGGATGGATTTCGTATCCGTTTTTCAGATACTCCGGATCTTCCATGCCCGGGTCCTCGCCATAGAGGGCGATGAGGCTTTCAAAGGATTCGCCTTTTTCCAGCCGGGCGTAGATATCCTCGATAGCAGCCTTTTCGCTGTCCAGCACAGCCTGTCTGGCCGCTTCCGCCGCCGCTTTGAGCGCTTCGCTGTCGCCGCCGTTTTCCTCGCCGCTGACGCTTTCCTCGTAGATATTCTGCGCATCCTGGTAAGCGTTGAGAAGGGCCTCATCCACCCCGATCAGGATGTGCAGCACGGCCCGGTAGCCGGCGGGCTGATACCAGATTTCCTGGCCGTAATTCTTGTAGAGCTCGTAGAGGTTGATGTTGCCCTCGTACATTTCCTTTTCCTGGGCGATTCTTTCATCGAAGTACGCCTGCGTTTCCGCTTCGCTTATGGGGGTGTTCTTTTCGGCGAAGAGCTTTTCCAGCAGGTGATCGTAGCTGTCCTGGTTCAGAAGATCGTTGAGGATATCATCCGGCGTCAGGCCCATGGTATCCCGGTAATAAGCCTCGGCGGCGGTTTTCATTTCTTCCCGGGCTTCCGGAGAATCCTCGGTGAGGAAATAGCTGACATAGTTGTCGATCAGTTCGTCCCATTCCTGCTGGGCTTCCACTTTGAAGGCGGCCTTTTCCTCTTCCGAGTGCTGGTCCAGGCCCCATTCGGTGATCTTGTCGTCCAGCACCTTGTTCTGGATGATAAATTCAATGGCGGTATCGTAGTCTTTTTCGCTTTCCAGATAGCCGTAGCTCAGCAGATTCGCCATGAAGGCGTCCACCTGGGATTTTGCATACGCCTGGCCATCCAGGGTAAAGAGCACGGGATCTTCCGCCGCGGCAGGGGCGGCTTCTTCCGCAAAGGCGCAGCAGCACAGCGCCATCATCACGGCCATCATCAGGGCCAGCAGGCGATAAAGCTTCTTCATGTGTCTGATTACCTCACTTTTTCCCGCTGTTTCCGGCGGGTATTCCCTCTGTATTATGGCACAGGTTGCGCCGGTTCGCAAGCGTTATCGGCGGAAAAGCAGGAATGTTACAGCCTGTTCACGGTTTGGCCAAATTCTGCCTGATTTCTCCGGGCTTCGCGCTTGAAAGGGAACGGAAAAACGTGCTATACTATTCCCGGCCTCTTTTGTCCCGGAAAAAGGCGGGCAAAAGCGAAGCGCACTCCGACGCCATCACGCCGCCCGTGCACCGGACGCGGTGGGAAAATGCCGGGTCCTCCGGCAGGGCGTACACGCTGCCGCAGCAGCCCTGCTTTTCATCCCAGGCGCCGAACACGCATTCGTCCGCCTGGGCCAGGATGAGCCCGCCGGCGCACAGGGGGCAGGGCTCCAGGGTAACGTAGAGGGTGCAGCCGTGCAGCCTGCGCCGGCCCAGCGCCCGGGCGGCCCGCTCCATGGCCAGGATTTCGGCATGGGCGAAGGGATCATCCTCCCCGCGCTCGTTGTGGGCCCGGGCGATGATCCTGCCTTCATGGACCACTACCGCCCCCACCGGCACTTCGCCCGGATCCTTCCGGGCCTCCGCCAGGGCCTCCAGCATGTATTCCTCGGCTTTGAGCAAGCCGCATCACCTCCGTTTGCATTATACCATGAACACGGGAAGAGAATCAAGAAGGGAGAGATACCATGATCACCAATGAAACGCTGCAAGTGATTTCCGCCCGCCGCAGCCACCGTTCTTATGCCCCGACGCCCCTGACGAAGGATCAGATAGACGCCCTGCTCCGGGCGGCCATGGAATCCCCATCCGCGGTGAACCGGCAGCCCTGGCATTTCACGGTGGTGCGCAATCAACAGCTGCTGGATGAAATCAACCGGGCCGTGTGGGATCAGATGATGAAGCGCCATCCGGATAAGCGCAGCCCCCGCTTTGCCGACAGCAATTTCCACGTTTTTTACCACGCGCCGACGGTGATCTTCATTTCCGGCATGCCGGACAACCATTACACGCCCATCGACGGGGGCATCGCGGTGGAAAATATTGCCCTGGCCGCCGAAAGCATGGGCCTGGGCAGCGTGATCCTGGGCATGCCGGGAGAGGCCTTCCGCCATGAAAAGGCGGAGGATTTCAGAAAGGCGCTCCAGTTCCCGGAAGGCTGGGATTTCGTCATCGCCATTGCCGTGGGCGTGCCCGCGGATACAAAGGATCCCCATCCTGCAGCGGAGGGAAGAATCAGCTTTGTCGACTGAAAAAAACGCCCCCTGCCTCTCCGCGCCCATGACGGCGGGCAATGAGGATACGGGGCTGCTGAAGCTTCTGGCGATTTTTTTCATGATCGTGGATCACGCGGGCGTAGCGTTTTTTCCCCAGTACAGTGAATTCAGAGTTCTTGGGCGCATCGCGTTTCCGCTGTTTGCCTGGTGCGCCGTGGTGGGCTGCTGCTACACCCGCAACATCTGGCGTTACGCCCTGCGGCTGCTTCTGGTGGGGATCCTTGCCCAGCCCTGCTATATGCTGGGGATGGGCCACACATGGAAGCAATTGAATGTTTTCGCCACGCTTTTGTGCGGGGTGCTGGCCATTGCGGGGATCCGGGAAAAGCGGTTTGGCAGCCATATCTGGGGGCCCGTGCTGGCGCTTCTGTGCGGCTGCGCTTTCGAAATGGATTACGGGTGGAAGGGCATTGCGTTCATGCTGGTTTTGTACGGCTGCCGGGAAAGAAAAGCGGCCATTGCCGCGGGCATGACCGCTTTCTGCCTCTTCTGGGGCGGGAACACCTTCCGGGTCAGTTCGTTCCTGGGGGTGCCGCTGCCGCAGACCCTTTCTTTTCTGCCGAATGGAAGACAATTGCTGTCTGCCGTTTTCCAGGTGCAGTTTTTTGCCATCCTGGCGCTGCCTCTGATCCTGATTCCCATGAAACGGCGGCTGCTGCTGCCCAAAGGCTTCTTTTACGCGGCCTATCCCGTGCATCTATTGATCATTGCCTTGCTCCGCTATGGCCCCGGGATCACGGATCAGGCGCTGCATCTGATCCCGTAGCCCGGAAGGCGCCAAGCCGCTTTTCCGCCCGGGCGTGGCGGGAGAGCACCGCATCCAGATTCTGATGGCGCACAGGCGCGGTGTCCTGGAAATTGGGCAAATGAACCGGCGGTATTTCGGTATCCGCCGGCTTTTTTTGTTGGTCTTCCGAAAGAGCGCCTTCCTGGAAATCCATCTGGCGGGAACGCCATTCCAGCCAGCGGTCCTGCTGCTCCTGATAGCTGAGAGCGGAAAAAGGCGACGCGGCGCTTTGATCCCTGTTCATCCTGATCTCCTCCTTCACGGCCTGGTGCTTTCATTCTATGAAGGAAGGAAAAAAGAGTGACTGCGCCGCCCGGACGCGGAGGCTTCCGCTAATCCCCGGACTGCCAGAACAGGGACAGCGCGTCTTTGGATTCCGGCGTTTCGCCCTCCTGCTTTCCGAAAAGCAGCCCGGTGATGTCGTTCCACAGGCGGCTGCCGCTGGAGGGCGGCTTGGCCCGGGCCACCTGCACAGCCTGCTTACCCTCCAGCAGCACGCCGTTTTCCAGCAGCTCCGAATTGATGGGAATGATCCGATAGGTGTATTCCACCCCCAGCTTCGCTTTGCTGTCGGTATAATACAGGGTTTCCCCGGCGCTGCCGTACAATTCATTGAGGATCAGGCATTCCCCGATGGCGTCCCGCTGGATGCGGTAGAGGCCGCTGTCGGCGGCGGTGATGACCAGCACGGGGCTGCCGGCGCTGTTGTGAGTCACATAGAAGGAGGAGGGCGTGCGGGGCGCGGCCCAGACGCTGGAGCGCTTGGTGGGCACGTTGGAGGAGAGAAAAGCCTCCGAATAGGTGTAGGCCTTGGGGGTGCTGGCGGTGGCCAGCATGGGCTCCCCGGCCCATTCGATGGATTTGAGATCGATATTCAGCCAGACGATGCCGTCGGCCTGGCGGAACTGGGGCTTGTCCCGGCCCTCATAGCAGGCCCGGAAAAAGGCGGCGGACAGGGCGGCGGTGTAATCGCCGCCGGAGACCCAGGACTGGAAGCGGTGGTTCCGGTCCGGGTTGTCAAAGCCCATCCAGGCGGCGGTGGAGATTTCGCTGTTGTAGGCCGCCATCCAGATATCCCGGTTCCCGCCGCCGGTCATGTTGACGGTGCCGGTCTTGCCTGCCACCGGGGTTCCCGCACGGGAGAGCTTGGCGCCGGTGCCGGAGGAGGTGACGCTTTGGAGCAGGCTGGTCATCAGGTAGGCGGTTTGGGGGGAAAGCACCCGGCGGCCGTCGGTTTCATGGGTATAGAGCACATGGCCCGCCGCGTCCTCGATGCGCTCGATAAAATACGGGCTGTAGAAGGTGCCGCCGTTGCCGAAAGGCGCGTAGGCGGCGGCCAATTGCACCGGGCTGACCCCGTAGGTCATGGCGCCCAGGGCCAGGGAGAGATTGGCGTCCCGGTCATCCAGGGGAATGCCGGTCTTTTGCAGGTAATCCCGGGCGGCGGCCACGCCGATGCGGTTCAGGAGGGAGACCGCCGCCACGTTGAGGCTGTTTTTCAGCGCCGTGCGGATGGTGACGTTGCCATAATAGAGATTGCCGCTGTTCCGGGGGGAATAATTGCCGAATTTCTGCGGCGTGTCGTTGAGCACGCTGGCGGTCATATAGCCATGGGATTCGATGGCCGGGGCGTACACGGCCAGGGGCTTTAGGGAGGATCCCGGCTGGCGGCGGATCTGCGTTGCCCGGTTGAGGCCCCGCTGCACTTCGTATTTCCTGCCGCCCACGATGGCCCGCACCGCGCCGCTTTCGATATCCACGCTGGCCATGGCGCCCTGGGCCTGGGTGCCGTCGGCGGCGTTGGCGGGGTAATTCGACGCGGAAAGGAACTGGGCGTCCATGATGTCCTGCTGCCGGGTGTCCAGGGCGGTATAAATGTGATAGCCGCCTCCCAGCAGCGCTTCCGCCTGCAGGGAGAGCAGGCTTTCCGCTTCGTCCAGCACCGCGTCCACATACCAGCCGTATTTCATTTCGCTGCCGGAGGCCTCCACGGGCGTTATATCCTCCAGCAGCGCCGCCTGGTAGGCGTCTTCCGCGATCAAATCGTTTTCCCGCATGGTGCGCAGGATATACTGCTGCCGCTGCCGGTTGTTTTCTATGTTCAGGTGCGGCGCGTAGCTGGAGGGCGCTTTCACCGCCGCGGCCAGGGCGGCCCCTTTCGCCGCGGTGAGCTCCCGGGCGGGGATGCCGTAATAAGCCTTCGCCGCCGCTTCGATGCCGTAAGCGCCCCGGCCGAAATAGATAAAATTCAGGTACATTTCCAGAATCTCGTCCTTGCTGTACCGGGCGTCCAATTGCAGGGCCAGGAAGATCTCCTCCAGTTTCCTCTCCAGGGTCTTCTGGCTGCTCAGGTGGCTCAATTTTACCAGCTGCTGAGGGATGGTGCTGGCCCCTTCCGCGTAATCCCTGGCCCGCAGGTTGGAAAGCAGCGCGCCGAAAATGCGCACCGGGTCAATGCCGAAATGCTGGTAAAAACGCAGATCCTCCGCCGCCAGAAAAGCGCTCTGCACCTCTTTGGGCACATCGGAAAGGGGGATGCTCACCCGGTTCTGGCTGCTTTGGATGCGGGAAACGAATACGCCTCTCCGGTCGTAGACGGCGCCCGTCTGCGGGATATTGACGATTTTTTCGATGTCCAGCCGCTGCCAGGAGCCCACGCCGAAGGCAAAATAAAATGCCGCCGCGCCCAACAGAAACAGGCCAAGGAGCGCGGCAAGCGTCCTGCGTTTCCGCCGTTTTCCGGCGCCGTCCAGACGCTTGAGATCCCGCAGAGATTCCCTGTCCTCCAGCCGATTCATCCGTTTGACGGAACGGCCAATTTTTCCCTTGCCCACAGCGCGTGCCCTCCCTGTTTGCTTCTTCTTTGCATTCTGCCCATCCAGATGCTGGTCCGACCCTGAAAAATGCTGGAAAAAAGCAAAAAAGTACCATGGACGGGAGCCTGCCGCCATGCTATCCTGTGACCGTACATAAACAGATCAGCCGGCAGGGGAAAGGCGGTGCGTATCGGATGGGGATCAGGAAAGGAATCGGGATTTTTCTGCTGATGGGCGCGCTGGCGCTTTTGTTTTTGTATGCCGGTGAAGAAAAATCTGAGGGAACCATATCTTATCAGGAATTCTGGCGTATGGCGGAAAAAGGGGAAATTGCCCGGGCCGTTATCGGGGACGGGGAAACCTGGCAGGCGGAATTATGGGACGGCCGGCGGATGAAGACCCCCAATCCCCGGGCGCAGGATGGGAAGGAAAGGCTGCTGCAGCTGGGCGTCGAGGTGGCGGAAAAGCAGGGCGCCGCGCCGGGGCTGCTCCTGGGGTTTGGTGCGCTGGCGGCGCTGGCGCTGTTTTCCGTCCGCCGGGAAAAGGGCGCCGCGGGGCTGCAAAGATATGCCGCCGTGCAGGCGGAAAAGGAGATCCCGCAGGTGACGTTTGCCGATGTGGCGGCGGCGGAAGATACCCTGCAGAGCATGCGGGACCTGGTGTCTTTTCTTCAGTCGCCGGAAACTTTCGCCCGGTACGGGGCGCGCTTTCCCAAGGGCGTATTGCTCTACGGCCCGCCGGGCACAGGAAAAACCCTGCTGGCCCGGGCCCTGGCGGGGGAGGCGAAAACGCCGTTTTTCGCCATGAGCGGCGCCGATTTCGTGCAGGTTTATGTGGGGGTCGGTGCGTCCCGGGTGCGGGAGGTGTTCCGCAAAGCCCGGAAGGCGGGGCGGGGCGTCATTTTTATCGACGAAATCGACGCCATCGGCAAGACCCGGGACAACGGCAACGACGAGCGGGAGCAGACCCTGAACGCCCTGCTCACCGAAATGAGTGGCTTTTCCGGGGCGGACGGCATCATCGTGCTGGCCGCCACCAACCGGGTGGATACCCTGGATCCCGCCCTGCTCAGGGAAGGGCGCTTTGACCGGCGCATCGAAGTAGGGCTGCCGGACTGGGAGCGCCGGCTGCAGATCCTCCGGGTGCACGCCCGGGGGAAACCCCTTTCGGAGGATGTATCGCTGGAAAACCTGGCCCGGCAAACGGCGCTGTTTTCCGGCGCCCAGCTGGAAGCGCTTTTGAATGAGGCAGCCATTCGGGCAGCCAGGAGGAAAGCGGAAAAAATCAGCGCGAGGGAGATCGAGGAGGCGTATTGCGCCGTCACGGTGGGGGAGGAGCGGCCGGGACGCATGACAGAGGAGGAAAAGCGCATCGCCGCCTGGCATGAGGCGGGCCATGCCCTGGTCACATACCTGACGCAGCCGGAGGCGCATTTGACCCGGCTTACCGTGATCCCCTCTTCCCGGGGCGCGGCGGGCTATCTGATGAGCGTGCCCAAGGACCGTCTGCTGCATACCCGCAGCCAATTGATGGCCATGATCTGCGCGGCGCTGGCAGGCCGGGCGGCGGAGGAAATGCTGATGGGGAAGGAAGACGTGACCACAGGCGCGGCGGGCGATTTGAAAAAAGCCCGGGACATCGCTTCCGCCATGGCCGGGGAATTCATGATGGGGGAAACGGGGGACGCCGACGCGGACCGGCGGCAGATCCTTGACACGGCCGTGGCCCTGACCCGGACG
>CAZQAM010000042.1:7908-8134 GCA_964591355.1 uncultured Oscillospiraceae bacterium | reverse complement strand
GTATCTTCCTCCACCCGGAACCGCACGTTCCAGCCGCCAAAGGACATGCCGTAGATCCTGGCCGGGTCCTGCTGGTAGGAAGGCCGGGGGTCCTGGGAAAGGGCCTCCAGCAGGGCGGCGCGCTGCTGCTCCGGCAGCCTCTGCCTGATCTCCTCCGGGCAAACCACCTGCAGCAGCTTTCTTTCCACCCGGTCGGCAAAGCCGCCGGCGGCCTCCGGCACGCAGT
>CAZQAM010000042.1:0-7898 GCA_964591355.1 uncultured Oscillospiraceae bacterium | reverse complement strand
GATCTCTTCGATTTTCACGCAGCTGAGGCCCAGGTGGTTTGGCCGGTAGGGCGAACGGGTGGCAAACACGCCCATGCGGGCATTGCCTCCCAGCCGCGGCGGCCGCACGGTGGGCGACCAACCCGGTTGATGGGCCTGGGAGAACTCCCAGATCAGCCACAGATGGGTAAAATCCTCCAGCCCCCGCAGCGCTTCGGCTTTGCGGTAAGCGGGCTCAAACACAATCTCCGAAATCACCGATTGAACCAGCCCGCTCTGCCGGGGCACGCCGAATTTGCCGGTGTAGTCGTTGCGGATATAGGCGATGGGCGTGATTTCCATGGCCGCCTCCGTCAGACGCTGCGCAGGAAGCGGAGGAAGGCCGCTTTCCCTTTTTCATTGCGCTGGTAGACCCCGGCATGCTCCAGCACCCTGGCAAACACCAGGCCCGTTTCCCGGCACACGATATCGAACGCGTTTTCCTCTGTGAAAGCGTACCTGTCCCGGAAGCCCTCGGCCCATTCCGCGTGCTTTAAGGTGCGCTCATCCTGTTTCAGATCACTTCCGTTTACCAGGGCTTCGGCCACGGCGCGGAGCTCCTCCTTCAGCCGGGCAGGCAGCACCGCCAGGCCCATGACCTCGATAAGGCCGATATTTTCCTTCTTGATGTGATGCAGTTCACTGTGGGGATGGTACAGCCCCAGGGGATGCTCTTTGGTGGTGAGGTTATTGCGCAGTACAAGATCCAGTTCATACTGCCCCTCCCGCATCCGGGCGATGGGGGTGATGGTATTATGCGGCACGCCGTCAGTTTCTGCATAAATCACAGCGGCTTCGTCCGTATACCCCCGCCAGGCGCGCAGGACGCGGTCGGCCAGCTCTGCCAGCCTTTCCCTGTTTCCGCTCCTGAGGCGGATCACCGCCATGGGCCACCGCACAATGCCGGCCGCCACATCCTCACAGCCCGGAAAGACAAAAGGCGTTTCGATGGGCGCCCGCTCCATGGGAAAGACATAGCACCCGCCCTGGAAATGATCATGGGCCAGGATGGAGCCGCCCACAATGGGCAGATCGGCGTTGGAGCCCACAAAATAGTGCGGAAACTGGCGCACGAAATCCAGCAGCTTTTCAAAGCATGCCCGGTCGATCTTCATGGGGGTATGCTGCGCGTTGAGGCAGATGCAGTGCTCGTTGTAATACACATAGGGCGAATATTGCAAAAACCAGGGAGCGCCATGGATCGTGATGGGGATCACCCGGTGGTTCTGCCGGGCCGGATGATTGACCCGGCCGGCATAGCCCTCATTTTCCCGGCATAATTGGCAGGCGGGATAAAAGGACGCGGGCAGATCCCGGGCGGCGGCGATGGCCTTGGGGTCCTTTTCCGGCTTGGAGAGGTTGATGGTGATATCCATTTCGCCGTAAGCCGTTTCCGTTTTCCATTTCAGGTCCCGCCGGATCCGGTCCCGCCGGATGTAGTTGGTATCCTGGGAAAAACGGTAATACCAGTCGGTGGCCGCCTTGGCGTCCTGCCGGTACAGCCGTTCAAATGTTTCGATCACCTGCCCGGGCCGGGGCGTCAGGCGGCCCATGAGGGCGGTATCCAGCAAATCCCGGTACACGACGGAGTTTTCCTTCAGGATCCCCCGGCGGAACGCGTCATCACACAGCGCGTCCAGGATCTCCGGAAGCGGTGCATCGTCATGTACTTCCACCGGCGGCAGATCGTCGGACCGCAAAACCTCCAGCAGGCTGTTGACAGCCCAGGTGCTCTCCCTTTCCTCCACCAGGCCCCGCTGAACGGCATAGTGCACCAATTGCATCACTGCGTTCATGGCGTCCTCCTCCATCAAATCATTTCAAACCGGCAGGCAAATTCCATGTGCTCCGGCACCCGGTATTTTTCCGCCAGCGCCGGGCCGCAGCTGTTGGATCCCACGCCGCCCATACAGGCGTCCACGCACAGAACAGTGCTGTCCGCCTCTTCCAATTCATAGTTGTGCTTCTTTTCCGTCAGTTCTTCCTGGGTATAGGGAGACGCGCAGAAGGAAAAGCCGCTGCCCCGGACCGCAAGGGCGTTTCCGCCGCCGGACAGGCGGAGGAATTCGCACCCGCAGTGGCTGCCGTTTTCCTGAGGCATGAGATAATCCTCATGCTGGGCCGCCACCGTGGATTCATAAGCATGGCGGAAGGAGGACTGATGCTTGTCGATATAGCTTTCGTTGGGACCGTAGCCGAAATACCGCACCTGATCCATGGCTTTTTGCAGGAACATCCTCACGCCGAAGCGGGGCAGCGAAGGCATCGTTTCGCATCTGTCTCCCTGCAGGGACAAGGCGATGCTGCCATCCTTCCCGATCCGCCAGGCCAGCTCCCCTTTCACCAGCGGCCGCAGCGCCGGGGCGGCCACGGCAAAGGCCGTTTTCAGCGTAACGCCTTTTTCATCCCGCTCGATCCGGGTTTCATAGGCCCGGGAAGCTGCATGATCAAAGAAGCAGTTGCACCAGGCGATTTTCACGAACCGGTCGTTGTCCGTAGGCGCGCGCCAGATGTTGAAGCCCATGGGATGAACAAAGAGATCCTTTCCTCCCACCGTCCACTGATCGAAGCAGCCGGTGGCCTTGCTGTACACATAGCGGAAATTGCCGCCGGTGAGAAGAATGGCCGAAGCGGTTTCCCGCACCTCGATTTCCGTTTCCTGTTTCGCTGTTTCCTGCGATCCCGGATAATGCTGCACACCGGCCTCATCCTCGCCCACGATATCCCCCGCCTTTACAAACGCGGTATCGCAGCGCTGATATTCAAAGAGATGCAGGGCGTATTCGCCCCGGATCTCCGGGGGCAGGGGAAGGATGACGTCCCTTTTTTCATGGGGCGGGATGTCCAGCCTGTTTTGATCCACCTCGCCGCGGAAAACCACTTGTCCGCCCTGGCGGATCTCGTAGGAAAGGGTGACGGCGTCCATCAAATTGGTGAAATCCAGGGTGTTCCAGAGGGTGATTTTGTTTTCGTCCGCCGCCGTGATCCGGGCCGGCCGCAGCACGTTCTTGTATTCCTTCAGCCCGGTATGGGGCCGCCGGTCGGGATACACCAGGCCGTCCATGCAGAAATTGCCGTCATGGGGATATTCCCCGGAATCGCCGCCGTAGCCGTATTTGACCCTGCCTATTTCCCCTCCCTGGCACACCGCGTGATCGCACCACTCCCAGATGAAGCCGCCGCAGTGGCCGGGATGCCGGTGGAAGCACTGGAAATAATCCTCCAGGTCCCCGGGGCCGTTGCCCATAGCGTGGCTGTATTCGCAGAGGATATAGGGCTTGCCGATGCTTTTTTCCTCAAAATACCGGTCGATCTCCCCGATGGGGGGATACATGCGGCTGTAGAGATCCAGATCCTTTTCGTTGATGCCCTCCCCCTTGGGCGGGAAGGAGGCCCGCTCGTAGTGGGTCAGCCGGGAGGGGTCGTACTGCTTCGTCCAGGAAAGGGCGCTGTCAAAATTCACGCCCATGCCCGATTCGTTGCCCATGGACCAGATCACCGCCGAGGGCCGGTTGATATCCCGCATGACGCTGCGCTGCACCCGGTCCAGGATCACCTGTCCAAACTGCGGATCGGTGGCAATGGTATCGTAGGTTTCACTGTCGTACAGGCCCTCTTTGAGGAACACCACGCCGTGGCATTCGATATCCGCTTCGGCAATGACATAGAAGCCGAACTGATCGCACAATTGCAGGAATTCCGGCGCGTTGGGGTAATGGCTGGTGCGGATGGCGTTGATATTGTGCTGCTTCATGATCGAAAGATCCCGCGTCATGTGGGCTTTGTCCACCGCGGGGCCCACAACCGGGTCGCTGTCGTGGCGGTTGACGCCATGGAATTTGACGGGCACGCCATTGATCAGCACCACGCCGTTTTCGATATGGATTTCCCTTACGCCGATTTTTTCCGGGATCCATTCATCGCCGCAGTGCATCAGCAGCGTATAGAGGTACGGGTCCTCCGCGTTCCACAGGCGGGGCCTGTCCAGGGGGATTTCGATGGTTTCCTCCGCGGCGCCGGAATCGATTTCCGCCCCGTCCCGGTCAAGGAGCGCATACGCCACCGGAGCGCTTCCCTCCCTTTCCAGGGACACCCGGATCCGTGCCGAATCCCGGCAGGGGCTCAGCAGCGTTTCCACCCGGTAATTGCGAAGGGCATTTGCATCCCTGCGCAGCAGATACACATCCCTAAAAATGCCGCTGGTGCGGAACTTATCCTGATCCTCAAAGTAGGTGCCGTCGCACCACTTCATCACCAGCACGGTGATCTCGTTTTCGCCGTCCTTCACCAGCTTCGTCACATCAAATTCCGACATGCTGTGGGACACCTGGCTGTATCCCGCGTATTCCCCGTTGATCCACACATGGAAGCAGCTGTCCACCCCTTCAAAGCAAAGAATGGCCCTGTCCTCCCCGCCCTCCCAGCAAAAAGCGCGCCGGTACAGGCCGCAGGGATTGTCAAAGGGCACATGGGGCGGATCATAGGGAATGGGATAGCGCACATTGGTATACTGATGCCGGTCATAGCCATGGCACTGCCACACGGACGGCACCGGGATCACATCCGGCACGGCGGAAGCGGCAAACAAATCTTCCGGCAGATCCGACGGCCTTTCGTAATACCCGAACTGCCAGTCGCCGTTCAAAGCGATATACCTTTTTGACTCCCGGCGTTCCCCCCGCAGGGCCGCTTCCCGGCTCTCAAAGGGAATAAAGTAGGCGCGGCAGGGCAGGGTATTCACGTGCAGATGGGAAAAATCCTCGTGATAGGCCGGTATTTTCATTTTGTATTCTCCCTTCTTTTGATATGGGCCCGGCGTAAAACACATACTGTATATGACCGCAGAAAAGCCGCCGGGGCCCGAAAGCGTCCTTTCCGCCCGGCGGGCTTTTGATGAACCGTTATTCAGGGCATGCCGTTTCTTTCAGCGCGTCCTTCAGCGCTGAAACGATGGCTTCCGCCGCCTTTTCATGAGCGCGGCGGCCGGGATGCATCCGGCTGCCCATATCCTCGGCGTCCGGCAGCGGCAGATAAGCGACGCGGCCGTCCCCCGCGGCCCGGGCCTGATCGACGGCCCGTTGGATGCAGAGCCCCATCACATCCCCGCACAGGCCGTAAGCCCAAAGAATGTAGGCCTTCGGCTGATGCCGCCGCACCAAAGCGATCAGCGAACATGCGTCCGCGATGAAATTCTCTTCTTCCCGGGCCCGGGCGCCGCCCGTCACGTCTTTCAGCGCGCTTCCGTCGTTGGTGCCCAGATTGATTACCACGGCGTCGGCCTTCCGCTCGTCAAAATCATAGGGGATCTCCCCGCCGGGCGTCACGGCGCAGAGCTGCTCGTAAAGGACGCCGATGCGGCTCTCATGCCGGCCGTCCCAGCTTTTGTAGGCGCCCCAGCCGCCCAGGGCGACCACCCTTTCTTCCGCGCGAAGCTTCTCCGAAACCAGGGCGGGAAACGCCGGCATATGAGAAATATAGGGCATGATCCATTCCTGGCCGGACTGGGGCCCCAGGGTGCCCTCCCCCACGGTCAGGCTGTCGCCGATGAATTCCAGCAGCAGCGGCTTCTCCTTTGGCTTTTCGATCTCCCCGTCGGCATACACCGTGTGCAGGAGCACAGGCCCTGATTCATCATAGCTGGGCTGGGTGTCCCGCAATATGGCCACCTCATGGAAAACCGTGCCGTCCATGCCCCGGAGGGCCGGATAGCGGTGAACGCCTTTTTTGAGGGGAAAGCGGCATACGGGCGCCCCATCGATCATCACCCCCAGGAACTGGGCGTGACGCCCGGCGGTGGATTCGGCTTCCACCTGGATTTCCGTGCATTGGACGCGCATCAGAAGGGCGCTGCCGGACCACCACAGGCCGAATTTCTCCGCCTGCCGGTCGTGCCGTCCGGTGCGCAGGAAGCAGGGGCCCATGGGGTCGTACCGCTTCATCCTCTTCATGCTTCCACCGCCTTGAGGGTATACAAAAGCGACGCGGCGTCTCCCTGGCCCACGGGGCACAAAAGGCCGCTGTACATCAATTCATCCCCGCCGAAAACCTCCCCCGTTTCCGCCACGGCGTACCGCGCGTCCGGTTTCAGGCCCCGAAGCTTCACCAGCGCCGGCGGCACATTGGCCGTCACCTGGGCGCGCACATAGGTGAACACCGCTTCCTTCTGATCCTCCGACACGCTGATCCAGGCCGTTTCGTTGCCTTCAAAGGGGGACAAAAGCCGGTAGAACCGCCCGAAAAGCCGGGTCGCTTCTGATTCCCGGGCATATTTCACCTGATCCCGGAGGGCGGCCTGCTCCTGAGCGGAAAGCTTCCGGGGATCCAGTTCATATCCGAAGGAACCGCCCAGAGCTACGGCAAAGCGTGTTTGAAGGGGCGCCGACCGGCCCGTCTGATGGTTGGGCACGGCGCTGACGTGGCTGCCCATGGCGGAAGGCGGCAGGAACAGGGTGGTGCCGTACTGGATGCGGCACCGGGCCAGGGCGTCGGTATCATCGGAGCACCAGAACTGGGGCACATAATAGAGCATGCCCGGGTCAAAGCGCCCGCCGCCGGAGGAGCAGCCCTCGATGAGCACATCGGGGAAGGCCCGCACCAGCCTTTCCATCACGGCGTACAGGCCCAGGATATAGCGATGGGGCAATTCCCGCTGCCGGTCATACGGCAATGCGGCGGAGCCGATATTGGTGAAATTCCGGTTCATATCCCATTTGAGATAAGCGGCTTTGCTGGCCTTCAAGGTCTCCGCCACCGCCTGATAAATGAAATCCTGCACGTCCTTCCGGCTCAGATCCAGGATCAACTGGTGCCGGGAGGTGATCCCGGCGCGGCCGGGGATATGGATGGCCCAGTCCGGATGCGCGCGGTACAGATCGCTGTCCGGGCTCACCATTTCCGGCTCCATCCATAAGCCGAACTGGATGCCCAGGGCCCGCACCCTGTCGCCCAGGCGGGCCAATCCCCCGGGCAGCTTCTTTTTATCCGGCTGCCAGTCGCCCAGGGAGGTGGTATCGTCGTCCCTGCGGCCGAACCAGCCGTCGTCCATCACGAACAATTCGACCCCCGCGTCGGCAGCCGCTTTGGCGATGGCCAGCAGTTTTTCCTCGTCAAAATCGAAATACGCCGCTTCCCAGCTGTTGAGCAGCACAGGGCGGTGGGCGCCGGCCCATTTGGGAGGCAAAAGATGCTGCTGCCAGAGGGCATGGAATTGCTGGCTCATGCCGTTCAGCCCCGCCGCGGAATACGTCAATACCGCTTCCGGGGTCTGGAAGGCTTCGCCGGGGGCCAGCGTCCAGCAAAAATCGGCAGGATTGATGCCCAGCAGCAGCCGGGCGCCCCCATTCTGGTACACCGACGCCTGGGCCAGGAAATTGCCGCTGTAGATCAGCGCCGCGCCGATAGCCTCTCCCTGCTGCTCGCTGGTTTCCTTTCTTGCCACCGCCAGGAAGGGCGACTGCTGCAGGCTGCTTGCGCCGCACCGGGTGCTGACGCCCTGATGCCCCGGCATCAGGGGCCGGCGGTATATGCTGCGTTCCCGTGCCCAGGAGCCGCTGAGGGTGAGGAGCTCCCACTGATCGTCCGGCAATTCCAGGCACAGGCTCATGGCCCCGGTGATCTTCACATCCGCCAGGCTCATATTCTGTATATTGACGCTGCGGGCAATCACGTCGCAGCCGTCAAACACGGTATAAAGCAATTCCGCCTGCAGTTTGCTGCAGGGATCCTGGAGGGTGACCCGCAGGGTCTGGCAGCTTTCCCCGAAGGTGGCGGGCAGGCCTTCCAGCCGGGGCTTGCCCTTTTCAATGACCGCAGAAATGAACCGGAGATCCACGGCGCCGGTGCCGTCGGCGTTTTCCACGCTGAGAGCCCCTTCCCGCTGG
>CAZQAM010000041.1:0-8176 GCA_964591355.1 uncultured Oscillospiraceae bacterium | reverse complement strand
AGATGGAATCTCGTGACTGGAGTTCAGACGTGTGCTCTTCCGATCTGCCATGACGAAAAGCGAAAGGAAGGAATGAATCATGAAAAAATTGGTGAAATTGCTGGCTGTACTGCTTGTGATGGCTGCCCTGCCCTTTGTGTGCGGCGCGGAGAGCCAGGATATTTCCGCATGGAAAATCTCCATGCCCAGCGGCGCGCCCAGCCTGGCGCTGGCCACTCTGGCCCGGGAAAACCCGGAGAACTATACCAGCGTGGCAGCGGACGCCATCGCGGCTGAATTTGCAAAAAACGAAGCGGATTTCATCATCGCGCCCCTGAACGCCGGGGCCAAGCTGTACCGGGGCGGCAAATCCGCCTACAAACTGGGCGCGGTGGTCACCTGGGGCAATCTGTATTTCGCCTCCCAGAAGGCAAACTTTGCTCTGGAGGATATGAACGGGGCGTCGGTCACGCTCTTTGGGGAAAACACCATCAACGCTTCCGTGGCGCTGTATGCTTTGAAGGCCAATGGCGTGGTTCCCGGCAGCGTGGAATATCTGGCCGGGGCCGCCAATACCCAGAGCCTGCTGCTTTCCGATGAAAATGCCATCGTGCTCACCGCTGAGCCCGCCCTGACCGCGGCCCGGATGAAGAATGAAAAAATCACCGCGATTTCCCTGAATGAGCTTTACAAAAAAGCCACAGGCTTTGACGGCTTTGCCCAGGCGGGGCTGTTTATCAAAGCAGCCTTGATCGAAAGCCAGCCCGACGCCGCGGATGCTTACCTGAAGCTGGCTGCGGAATCCTGCGCAAAGTGCGAAGAAGACCTCCCGGCGGTGGTGGAAGCCGCGGTGGCGCTTGAAATCCTGCCCAACGCCAAGGTGGCCATGAGCGCCATTCCCAACTGCGCCATCCGCTTTGTCAGCGCCTGGGACGCCAAGGAGCAGATCGAAGCGGTGGCCGGGATCGATCTGAGCCAGTACGGCGGCGATGTGCCGGCGGATGATTTCTATTATGGAGCGAAGTAAAGCAAAAGAAATGCTGGCTTTCTGCCTGGGGATCCTTCTGATCGGCTGCCTGGTGCAGGCGGCCGGCTGGATGAAAAACGACCGTCTGGTGTTCCCGGATGTGCCGGAAATCCTCCGGGCTTTTTTCCGTCTGCTTTCCCGGGGCGAAACCTACCGGAAAATCCTTGTGACATTGCGCCATTTGATCGAGGCCGTGGCGATGTCCACCCTGATCGGCGTCATGCTGGGGCTGCTGGAGGGGATCAGCGATTTCGCAAGGCGGCTCCTCACGCCGCTCATGAGCTTTCTGCGCTCCATCCCCATGATCGTGATGGCGGTGGTGGTGATGGTGCTCACGAAGTACGACCGGGTGCCTCTGATCGCCTCCGCCCTCTTTCTGATCCCCCTGATCAGCGAGGCCGCCTGCGAAGGGTTCCGCCGCATTGATCCGGACCTGATCGACGTGTACCGGATGAACAGCGCCTTCAATCTCAGGATCCTCTGCAGTGTGTATCTGCCCCTGATGGCCGGATACCTGAAACAGGCGTACATCAGTGCCGTGGGCATGGGGCTGAAGCTGGTGGTTTCCACTGAATACCTGGTGCAGACCCGGGATTCCCTGGGCAAAGCGATCTACAGCAGCAGCTATTTCAATGAGTACCAGGATATTTACGCCTACGCCCTGGTGATGATCCTGCTGGTATTGCTGATCAGCGAAGCGCCTTTGTGGATCGGGCAGGCCTGGAAAAGGCTGTCCGGGACCCGGAGAATAAACTGACGGACACCAAAGCCTTCCAGTGAAGCAAAGGCGCCATCGAACCCCAAAAGGAGGATACTCATGAGAGAAGTCACTTCCACCGTGCAGATCGTTTTGTCCCAGCACTGCAACGGCTATGCGCGTCCCCGGCTGTTCGGGGGACAAATCATGGCATGGATCGATATTGCCGGCGCGGTGGCGGCCCGGCGCTATGCCGGGGCTGCTGTGACCACCGTATGCGTGGACAACCTGAATTTCATTGCCCCGGCCTATCTCAATGATACCGTGGTGCAGGAAGCCTTCGTTACCTGGACCGGCCGTACCAGCATGGAAGTGCGGGTGGACAGCTTTGTGGAACGGCTGGACGGCAGCCGCGATCTGGTGAACAAGGCCTATGCGGTGTATGTGGCTCTGGATGAAAACGAAAAGCCCGTCTCCGTGCCGCCCTTTGTGCCTGAAACCGATGAGGAACGGCAGGAATACGCCGCCGCCCTCCTCCGGCGGGAGATTCGGCTGCAGCGGTAGGAGCGGCAAAAGGAGATGCGTGCTTTCTCCGGGTCAGAGAAAGCTTTTTGCCGTTATTTGCAGCTGCCGGCCGGATGAAAGGGGAATTTTCTCTGTTTCCTTGCTGAATATGAAATTTTATGGTATCCTATACGGGAAGCACAGCGTGTGAAGGAGACAGGGGCGGCGGACCGGAAAGCTGAGGCGCATGCAAAATGGATGAACAATACATCAAAATGGCCAATGTATTTAAAGCACTGTCTGATCCCAAACGGGTCCAGATCCTGGATCTGCTCTCGGATGGGGAAGTGTGCGCCTGCATCCTGCTGGAGCATTTCCATATATCCCAGCCCACTCTGTCCTACGATATGAAGGTACTGATCCAAGCGGGCGTCGTCAAGCGCAGGAGAGAGGGGCAAAGGGTGCTCTATTCGATCGATATCGAAAATCTGCGGAAAACGCAGCGGCTGATGGTCAAACTGCTTTGTGATAAATCCGGCTCTCCGGGAAAGGCGCCCGGGCCTGAAACGTGAAAAAAGGACAGATCTTTTTCAGTCAAAGCCTTTTCGATGGAAAAGGCTTTTTGATTTGTAGAAAGATAGAAATATTTAAATTTTTCTATTGATTTTTCCGTGGGGATCTCCTATAATGTAGAGGCCTTGGATGGATATCAAAAATAAGAGGAGGAAAATCTTTATGAAACGACTGATGTCTCTGCTGCTGGCCGCTCTGATGGTTCTGTCTGCCGCTTCCGCCCTGGCTGAAGGCGATGTGCTTCTGGGCCAGGTGGACTGTGCCGCCCATGGCACGGGCTGCTTCGCCGTGATCACCGTAGCCCTCCAGGACGATGTGATTCTGGCCGCCAAGATCGATGAATTCCAGTTCATAAGCGATCGGGAAGAACTGCAGGCGGTGGGCGTGCCCAACAGCGACGGTTCCTTCGGCAGCAACTATCCGGAGGGGCAGGTGCTGGGCTCCAAGCGCGCGAACAATGATTTGTACAGCCTGAACATGCAGCGCGCTGGCTCCACCGTGCAGATCGCGGCCAACTTTAACGCGATCGAAGCCTTTGCGAAGGGCAAGACCATTGCCGAACTGGAAGCGATCGTGAACGGATACACGGCGGAAACCAAAGCGGAATTCATCGACGCCGTGACCGGCGCCACCACGGCGGACAGCTGGGGCTATGCCCAGGGCATTCTGGCCGCTGCCAAGGCCGCCAAGGCTGCCACCGGCACCTATACGTTCTACAATAAGACGGGGGAAACCGTTACGGAGCTGTACCTGATCGACAACCTGACCGGCGAAAAGGGCGTGAACTATGCCGTGAACGGCTTTGCCGCCGACGCGGCCTGGACGGTCACCCGCACGGTATCCGCCGAGGAAGCGGCGGCTGGCTATTCCATGACCGTCTCTTTCAAAACCGAGAGCGGCTATGAAGCGCAGTATCCGACCCTGCACATTGAAACGGCGCCCATTTCGCTGCTGGCCGCCGACGCTATGACCGGGGCTACCCCCATTAGCTTCTTCGCTCCTGCGGAATAATCCTTCCCGTCAGAGTATTCAAAACAAGGCCGCCGGTTCAGCCGGCGGCTTTTCTGCGCATTTTTATGACGGGGATCGGCACGCCGTTCACTTTCCGCTGATGCCCGTGCTTTGATTGAAGCGGGTGCAGGCATCCGGCGCCGTTTCATCGGGCTTCCCGGATGAATCCGGCTGGGTGTCCCGGAGCACGTCGGGCGCGCCGCCGGCATGGACGCCGCTTTCGGCCATGAACGTTTTCAGCGTGCCTTCTTTGGCCCTTTCCCGGGCTCCAGGAAAGTACACGTCTTTTAACGTTCCTGCACGGCGTCGGCGTAGAACTGGTTCATTTCTTCCTCGGTGGGGAATACAGCGATGTACATCTGATTGGCCATAGCGCCGGAAAGCGCGTCGGGGATGCGTTCCATCATGCGCATCCGGGAAGCATACCGGGCGGCGAACTCCTCATGGCTCAGGCGGAAAGGCTTGCCGTCCCGCCGGCCGGCGAAAGCGCAGAAGAAATGCTGGCCCTGGGGCTTGGTGGAGCGGTCAAAGGCGATCATATCGGCCCAGATTTTATACACGTCAGTGCTGTTGGCAAAGTTCATCATATCGGGGGAGAAGCCGCCGCAGGGGCGCATATTGACTTCCAGGGCCACCACGTCGCCCTTTTTGCCCAGGTGCTGGTCCTCCGTCAGGCGGAAAAACTCAAAGTGCACAAAGCGGCTCCGGACCCCAAAGCTTTTTACGGCGGCCCGGCCCGCCTGGCGCACATCCCCGGCCAGATCCTTCACGATATAGTACAGGGAATTATCGTTGTTATTGACGATATCCATGATGGAATACGGGGTCACGTTGCCGGTTTCGAAAATGGGGCAGCCGCGGCTGTCGATGATGGCGTCGTAGCTGTTCACTTCGGCGGTGACGAATTCTTCCATAATGAAGGGAACGCCCGGCTCCTTTTCCCGGAGGAAAGCCTTCAGCTCCTCTTCGCTATCCAGCCTGTAGGTATGGGAAGCGCCCACGCCGTTGTCGGGCTTCACAATGACGGGAAAATTCACTTCCCGGATGAAGGCCATGCAGCCATCAAAATCGTCCACGAGGTGGTACCGGGCGGTGGGGATGCCGGCCCGGCGGTAGTATTCCTTCATGCCGCTCTTGTATTTGATCCTTTTGAGATCGCCTGTCTGCCAGCCGCTGGGGATATTGAAATCGGTGCGCAGCATGGCGTCCCTTTCCAGCCAGTATTCGTTGTTGCTTTCGATCCAGTCGATGCGGCCGTACTTGCTGATGAAAAAAGCCGTGGCGCGGTAGACCTCATCATAATTCTCCATGCTGAATACTTTGTAGTACTCATGCAGGCTGCTCTTCAATTCTTCCGGCAGCTCATCATAAGGCTGATCCCCGATGCCCAGCACCCGCAGGCCGTTGTTTTTCGCCTCTCGGCAGAATTTCCAGTAATTCGTGGGGAAATTGGGGGAAATAAAAATCAGGTTCTTCATTTGTGGTTCCTTTCTTTTCAGCCGATCAGGTGGGGGACATGATAGGCCACCTGCTTATACCACCAGTCCCAGTCATGCTTCACATCGTGGCCCCAGATATCGAACCAGACCTGGATGCCCTTTTCCCGGCAGATGTCCCGCAGGCGGAAGGTGGTTTCCGGGATTTCCCAGGGCCCCTGCCCCACCACGACAATGCCCCGGTGCTGATTGTATTCCCCGATATAGGGGTGATCCGGCGCCATCTGGGCCAGGTAATCCACCGGGCTGTTCAGGTAAACCCGTTCATCCATATAATCCCCGAAGCCGTAGGAGGCGGTATAGATGCCGCTAAGGGCCAGCAGCCCGTCAAAAAGATCCGGCCGTCGGAAAAACAGATTGGATGCGTGGGTGGCCCCCAGGGAGCAGCCGAAAGCGATGACGCCGGGGGCGCCGGCCCAGCCGTTGCGGGCGTTGGCCATATCCCGGATAAAGGGCACGATCTCATCAAACAGATGGCGCATCCACTGTTCGTGCCGCCAGGACCGCCAACCCGGGTCGCCCTGGGGATTGCTCCAGGTTTCCTGGTCGATGGTATCCACCGATACCACCATCACCTGCCCATCGTCGATCCAGGGCTGCCAGGCGTCGGTCATGCGGAAATTTTCAAAATCGAAGAACCGGCCGTTCTGGCAGGGGACGAACAACACCGGCCGCCCGGCGTGGCCGTATACCTTCCATTCCATATCCCGGTCCAAAGCGGGGCTGTATTCCCGGAAGTACTGGGTTTCCATGGGCATCACTCCCTGCTGTAAAATAAAATATCCATAAAAATGGGGATCTGCTCTTCCCAGCACGCCTCACAGTGGTCGCCGTTGGGCACGATGCGGCTGGTGACCCATACGCCCTTTTCCATCAGCGCCCGGGCGGTATCCTCAAAGCAGTGGAGCATACCCGGATGATTGCCCATTTCCCGGGAGCCGTAATCCATGTAGACCACTGTGTCCGGAAGAAATTTCGCTTTCCGGATCAGGGGCGTCATCTGCCCCTTCACCAGCCATACCGAGGGCGACAGGGCAGCCCCGCGGCTGAATACATCGTTATAGGCGGTGACGGCGTACAGCGTCATGAGCCCGCCCATGCTGCTGCCGGCGATCCAGGTGAATTCCCTGTCCGGCAATGTGGGGTATTTTTCGTCGATGAGGGGCTTCAGGGTGCCGGTGAGCCAATCCATGAATTTCTTTCCCCGGCCCACCACTCTTCCGAACTGCTCGTCGGTGAAGGTGAAGGGGGAGTATTCGCTGAGCCTGCCGTGGGGCGGCCGGTGATTGCAGTCAATGGCCACCACCATCAGCGGAAGACCCGTAAAATCCAGATAATCGCCCATGCCCCAGGATTTGCCGTAGGTGGCGTCCTCGTCAAAAAACACGTTGTGGCCGTCGAACATGTACAGAACCGGGAAGCGTGCGTCCGGATCTTCCTGGGCTTCCTGCGGCAGATACACATAGATTGTGCGCGGCTTTTTCCCGGTGACAGGCTCCACCGGGAGCCCCCACTTTTCGATCATACCTGTTACCATCCTGCAGATAATGGGCTGACGCCGTGTAACAGTTTAGCACAGCTGCCGTGCGGAAACAAGCGCACGGATGGAAGAAAATGCATTTTTTGCGCATTTCCGGCGCTGCCGAGGGTTTTTGCCGGATGAATGGAATCTCCGGCGGCTTCCGGCTTGACAAACGGCGCGGACTGTGGTAGGGTATGGAGGACGAAAACGTTTTAGGACAAAAGACAAGGAGGACATCCGGATGGCAGCCACGATTCGTGATCTGGCCCGCCGGTGCGGCTTATCCGTATCCGCAGTCAGCAAAGCGCTGAACGGATACAGCGATATCAGCGAAGCTACCCGCGAGGTGGTGAAACAGGCGGCAGAGGAAATGGATTACCATCCCAACGCCCACGCCAGAGCGCTGAAAGCGGGCCGCAGCTATAACCTGGGCGTGCTGTTTTCGGATGACAGCCAGAGCGGCCTGACCCATCCGTTTTTTTCCACCGTGCTGGAGCACTTCAAGAAAGAAGCGGAAATGAATGGATATGATATCACATTCATCGGCCATCGGATGGGCAGCGGCCGGTTTACTTATCTGGATCACTGCCGGTACCGGGAAGTGGACGGCGTATGCGTGGCCTGCATAGATTTCAACGATGTGGAAGTGGCGCGCCTGGTCCAGAGCGATCTGCCGCTGGTGAGCATCGACCATCACTTCCAGGACAGGCTGTGCGTCTGCTCTGACAACGAAGCGGGCATGCGGATGCTGGTGGAGTATGCCTTCAGCCAGGGACACCGGCGGATCGGATATATCCACGGCCTGGCAAGCACTGTCACCGATATCCGGATGGATTCCTTTTTCCGTACCATGGAACGATTGCGCCTGCCGCTGCCGGAGGGCTATGTGGCCCAGGCGGAATATACCAATCCGCAAAGCGTCTATGACGCCACCCTGCAAATGATCTCGCTGCCGGACAGGCCGACCTGCATCCTGATCTGCGATGATTTTTCGGTGACCGGCGCCCTGCGCGCGGCGGAAGAAAAGGGCCTGCGGGTGCCTGACGATCTGTCCCTGGCCGGATATGACGGCATCGATCAGATGCAGTTTTTCTCTCCCCGGCTTACCACCATTCATCAGGACGCCAGCGCCATCGGCCGGGAATCCGCCCGGCAGCTGATCTACCTGATCGAGCATCCGGGGGAAACCTTCGATGGGATGTACAGTATTCCCTGCAGCCTCATTCCGGGCCAGACGGTGACGGCACCCTGCTTTTGATGGGCAAGGGAGACGGCCGAGGCCTCCGCGGCCTCGGGCTCCGCGGCAGGGGGCTTCTGTCCGCAGCCTCAATCGGCGCAAGTCCGCGCAGCGGACATTGCTTGTTTCG
>CAZQAM010000040.1:0-8221 GCA_964591355.1 uncultured Oscillospiraceae bacterium | reverse complement strand
CACCCTATCCTACACTCTTTCCCTACACGACGCTCTTCCGATCTCCGCCAGGGCGCTGCCCCGCAGCGCGCAGGTCAGGCGGTTCAGCTGGGCGCTGGATGTGGACAAATCCATTGCCGCCATTTCCACCCGCGGGCGGCTGACGCCGACTGCCAAATGCCCGGTTGGCACGGTGATCACCGTGACCTGCTGGCCCAAAGGCGCGGATAAAACCATGGCTGTCACCAAGGAAATCGTGGTCACGTATCCGGTGCAGAGGTTGAATTGACGTCATGTGAGCGATGGGGGATTGACTTGCGCAGCCCCGTGTGATACAATCAATTGAAAATAGCTGATCAATGGGAGGTTTATTCCAATGAAACACATTCAGACTCTGAATACCCGCAACCTGTGTGAAAGCGCCAAAAACGGCGGCTGCGGCGAATGCCAGACTTCCTGCCAGTCTGCCTGCAAGACCAGCTGCGGCATTGCCAACCAGCAGTGCGAAAAGAAGGCCGAAAAGGAATCCAAGTAATCGGATTATCCGCAATGCCGCCGCCGGGCGGCATTTTTTATGACAGGGGATTGATTGGGATATGATTCATCAGTATCGTTTGGGCGGCTACAACATGGTGCTGGACACCTGCTCCGGCAGCGTGCACGCGGTGGACGACATCGCCTACGACGTGATCGCGCTGTATGAGGAAAAAAGCCGGGAGGAAATCGTGGCCGCCCTGCTGGAAAAATACGGGGACAGGGAAAAGGTGAGCGCGGAAGAAATCGCCGATTGCTATGATCAGGTGACGGAGCTCAAAAACGCCGGAAAGCTTTTTTCGCCTGATTCTTTTTCGTCCATGGCCGGGGAGCTCAAGCGCAGGACCGACGGCGTGGTGAAAGCCCTGTGCCTCCACGTGGCGCATACCTGCAACCTGAACTGCGCCTACTGCTTTGCCAGCCAGGGCAAGTATCACGGGGAAAGGGCCCTCATGTCCTTTGAGGTGGGCAGGCAGGCGCTGGATTTCCTGATCGCCCATTCCGGCAGCCGGCGCAACCTGGAAGTGGACTTCTTCGGCGGTGAACCGCTGATGAATTTCGATGTGGTGAAGCGGCTGGTCCGCTATGCCCGGGAGGAAGAAAAAAAGCACGGCAAGAATTTCCGCTTTACCCTCACCACCAACGGCATGCTCATTGACGACGAGGTCATCGAATTTGCCAACCGGGAATGCAGCAATGTGGTTCTGTCCCTGGACGGGCGCAGGGAGGTGCACGACCGCTTCCGGGTGGATTATCAGGGAAGGGGCAGCTGGGAGAAGATCGTGCCCAAATTCCAGCGGCTGGTGAAAGCCCGGGAGGGCAGGAATTACTATATGCGGGGCACCTTCACCCACTACAACCCCGATTTTCTCAAGGATATCGAGGCCATGCTGGATCTGGGCTTTACGGAACTGAGCATGGAGCCGGTGGTGTGCGCGCCGGGGGATCCTGCTGCCCTGACAAAGGAAGATCTGCCCATCGTGATGGAGCAGTATGAAAAGCTGGCGGAACTGATGATCCGGAGGCGGAAGGAAGGACGCCCCTTCACCTTCTACCATTATATGATCGATCTGAGCGGCGGTCCCTGCATCTACAAGCGCATTTCCGGCTGCGGCAGCGGCACGGAATATATGGCGGTGACGCCCTGGGGGGACCTGTATCCCTGTCATCAGTTCGTGGGGGAGGAGCGCTTCAGGCTGGGCGACGTGTGGCAGGGCGTTACAGCGCCCGCCGTGCGGGAGGAATTCGCCGCCTGCAATGTGTACGCCCGGGAGGCGTGCCGGACCTGCTGGGCAAGGCTGTACTGCGCCGGGGGATGCGCCGCCAACGCGTACCACGCCACGGGTTCCGTGCGGGGCGTATATGAATACGGGTGCGAGCTGTTCAAAAAAAGGATGGAATGCGCCATCATGGCGGAGGCGGCCCGCGCTCTGGAGACGGAAATATGAACACCCCCATCTGCGATTTTGTAAAGCAATACAAAGAAAGCCGCCCGCTGCGGCTGCATATGCCGGGCCACAAGGGGGTGCGTTTTCTGGGCCCTGAGGAAAGGGATATCACGGAAATCGCCGGGGCGGACGAATTGTACCATCCCCGGGGCATCATCCGGGAAAGCGAAAACAACGCCGCCCTGCTCTTTGGCGCCGGGCGCACGGTGTATTCCGCGGAGGGATCCTCCCTGTGCATCCGGGCCATGCTGTTTTTGACGCTGATCCGGGCAAAAGAAAAGGGGATCCGGCCCGTGATCCTGGCGGGGCGCAACGCCCATCAGACGCTGGTCACCGCCGCGGCGCTGCTGGATTTGGAAATCCAATGGCTGTGGGGCCCGGATCTTATTTCCTGTCCCCTGGACGGGCAGACTGTCGGGCGGGCGCTGGATGCAATGGCGGAGGCGCCTGCCGCGGTTTATGTGACGTCCCCCGATTATCTGGGCCATATCGTGGACATCGCCGGCATCGCTTCGGCCTGCCATCGGAGAGGGGTGCCGCTCTTGGTGGACAACGCCCACGGGGCCTATCTGAAATTCCTGCCGGAGGATCAGCATCCTCTTTCTTTGGGGGCCGACATGGCCTGCGATTCGGCCCACAAGACATTGCCTGTCCTCACCGGGGGCGCGTACCTGCATATCAGCCGGGAAGCGCCTGCGCTTTTTTCAGAGCAGGCGGACCGGGCCATGGCGCTTTTCGCCTCCACCAGCCCGTCGTATCTGACATTGCAGTCCCTGGATCAGTGCAACGCGTATCTGGCCGGCGATTACAGGAAACAGCTTTCGACGCTGATGCGTCAGGTTGCCGTCCTGAAAAAAAGCCTGGCCGCGCATGGATATTCCATGACCGGGGACGAGAAAGCCAAAATCACCCTGATGCCCAAGCCCTTTGGCTATACCGGCAATGAAGTGCATGATCTGCTCCGCCGGAAGGGCATCGAATGCGAGTTTTCCGATCCGGATTTTTTGACCGTCATGCCTTCCCCGGCGACGGGGGAGGAGGGCCTGAGACGCCTGGAAAATGCGCTGCTCTCCGTGCCCCGACGCGCGCCGATTGCGCTCCTTCCTCCTCCGCTGTCCCGGCCTGAGAAAGCGCTTTCTCCGCGCGCCGCGCTGCTGGCGCCGTCCGAGGAAAGAGCGGCGGAAGCCTGTCTGGGCCGGATCCTCTGTGAAGCGCCCGTATTCTGCCCCCCCTGCGTGCCGGTGGCTGTCAGCGGGGAAAGGATTAATGAGGATGTGCTTCGCTGTCTCCGATACTACGGAGTCAAAACGTGCCGGGTCGTTCTGTGAATGCAAAAAAGAGCCCCTTCCCAGAAAAAGGAAGAGGTTCTTTTTTCGGCTTCATTCGATTGCTTCCGCCGTCAGATCATAGGTTTCCGCCCCGGTGAAGCGCGCTTTTACGAAAGCGCCTTCCGTCAGGGATTTTTCGCTCATCAGGGCGATTTCCCCGTCGGCGTCGGGGGCTTCCCAGGGGGAACGGGCGGTATAGTGCAGGCCGTTGTGGCCTGTGACAAGAACGGTTTCGACGGTATTCAGCCTGGCCTGATTGCGCCGGAGGCTGATGCCCGCCTGCAGGGACATGAGCCTGTCCAGCCGCTCCTGCTTGATTTCCTCCGGCACCTGGCCGGGCATGGAAAAGGCAGGGGTATCTTCTTCCGGGGAGAAGGCGAAAGCGCCCATCCGGTCGAAGGCGATTTCTTCGGTGAAATCCAGAAGCCGCTGAAAATCATCCTCGGTTTCCCCGGGAAAGCCCACGATGAAGGTGGTGCGCAGGCAGAAGCCCATGTCCCGGGCGGTCTTGAGCAGCTGCCGGGTTTTGAGGATATCGCCCCGGCGGTTCATTTTTTTGAGGAGACCGGGGGCGGCGTGCTGCAGGGGAAGATCCAGATACCGGCAGATATTCGGATGCCCGGCCATGGTTTCCAGCAGGTGCAGATCGGTTTCATCGGGATACATGTACAGGCTCCGCAGCCATTCCACCCCGGGAACGGCCGCCGCTTCCGCCATCAGCGCCGCCAGGGAAGAGCCGGTATCGCTGCCGTAGCGGGTGGTATCCTGCGCGATGAGGATATGCTCCTTCACCCCCTGTCCGGAGAGCTGCCGGATCTCCCGCAGGATGGCCTCCTTCGGCCGGGAGCGGTAAGCGCCCCGGATCAGGGGAATGGCGCAGTAGGCGCAGCGGTTGTCGCAGCCGTCGCCGGTCTTGATATAGGCGGAATAGGCTGGCGTGGTCAGCACCCGCCCGCACTCCAGGAAGGCCTTGCTGCGCCGGATATTCTGCGTTTTCTGCCCCTGCAGCGCTGCCGTCAAATGCTCCGTCAAATGGGCGTACTGATTGACGCCCAGCAGACAGTCGATCTCCGGGATCTCCTGGGCCAGATCCTTTTTATAGCGCTGGGCCAGGCAGCCGGTGACGCACAGGACGCGGCACCGGCCGGTCTTTTTGTACTCCGCCATTTCGAAAATCGCGTCGATGGATTCCTCCTTGGCCGGGGCGATGAACCCGCAGGTATTCACGATCAGGATGTCGGCTGCGGAGGGGTCGGACACGATCAGGCAGCTCGCATCCTGCAATTTCGCGAGCATCTGTTCCGAATCCACCCGGTTTTTGACGCAGCCCAGGGAGATCATGCCAACGGAAAGGCCTTGCAGGCGGTTCATGGAAAACCCTTCTTTCGCGGAAGTAGTGCTGAAAAACAAGATATTATAGCATACATCCCCGGGCGGATACAAGCCCGGCGCATCCGGCGGAGGGAATGTAAAATATTCCTCCGGATCATTGACAAACGGCCGGCGTTACAATAGAATAAAAAAGATCCTAACGGAAAGGAAGCGGGCAAAGCATGATCAAGCGGTTCCTGGCGCTGCTGCTGGCGCTTCTGGCGGTGATACTGCCGGCGGCGGCGGAAGATGCGGCAGCGGCGGACGGGGAGCTTCCCGCGGAGACGACGGCCCGGGAAGAATTCATCAGCGCCATCATTGAAGAGGGGCACCGGCTCTTTATCCAGGCTGACGGCAAGTGGCAGCGGGCCCATAAGAAGGGCGATATCTATATCTGCAGGAACTTTGTGACTTACGTATTCAAGCAGACGGCCGGGGATTACTGCATGGAAGAGTATCCCGAAGTGAAGCTGGCCATTCCCTCCAATATGCCCGCGGAGCAGACCCGGCCTTACGGCAAGGGCTACTGCTGGGAGAATATGAGCGCCGGCAAGGGCAACCCCTTTGAAATCGCCGCGCAGTTCAAATACGACGATAAACTGTCCAAACAGGAAAACATGGAGCTGGCGATGGAATTCATGCGCCAGGTGCGGCGGGGCGATTTTTTCCAGATGAACGCCAGCTATCAGTGGGGCACAGGGCCGCACAGCGCCATCATGATCGCCGATTATGATGCGGAAAACGATACCGTCCATTGGATGGACAGCAACATGATCACCAAAAAAACCAACGGGATTAATTACGGCAAGGTGCAGTACGACGCGGTGAAGGAGATTTCCTGGTGGGCGGAGGCCTTCTGCTCCAAACGCCACGGCGCCACCATTTACCGGCTGCGCGAGGATATCATGCACCGGTGAACCAAAGGCCATTGAGCGCTTTTCCCATTTTATTTCCGGGAAAAGCGCTGTTTTTTTGTAGAAATTAAACAGTTTATTCATATTTGCCCTCGCTCCGGGGATTGAAGCGCCCCTGAAAGCATGGTATAATTGCGTTGATCGCTTATTTTGGAATTGTGTTGGCCGCAGGATCATGGAGAAAGGAAGTTCGACAATGGATAACCGGTTGCTCCTGCAGATTGAGCAGACCCTGTCCCGGCTGAAAACGCCTATATCCCTGTTGGATTCCGACGGGAACAGCCTGATTCCCAACGAGGATATCCGCTTCGCGCTTCCATCCCTGCCCGCCGCGGGGACGGCCGCCTATCAGGATGGGAGGCTGTATCAGAATTGCACCTCCATGCCGGATTGGGTGCTGATGACCACCGCGGTGGACGCGGACGGCGCCCGGGACGCCCTGATGCTCTGCGACGCCATGATCGGCGCCGTGATCGCCGCCAGCGAAGCGGGCAATGATCTGAACAACGCCTATCAGAGGATATTGCAGAATGAACTGTCCCTGGCGGAACTGGACGCCATGGCGGACGAGCACGGCATCGTGGCGGCGCTGCCCCGGTGCGTGCTTTTGATGCATCTTGTGCAGGTGCAGCAGCGCACGGCTTATGAGATCCTGGAAGAGCAATTGCCCCGCGGCGCCAACGACGTGCTGGTGGCCATGGATAAGCACACTGCCGCCTTTATCAAGGACGCCAGCGGAATTGAGGATGTGGATGAATTGCGGCAGTTCGCCTGCGCGGTGCAGGAAACGCTGATGAACGAAGACGCCCTGGCCATGACCATCGGTATCGGCGACGTGGCCCGGAACGTGGGAGAACTGCACGCTTCCTACCGGCAGGCCCGGCGCGCCATCGAGATCGGCCGGGTGTTCGCGCCGGAGCGCACGGTGCATATTTACCGCTCCATGCTGCTGGAAAGGTTTCTGTCGGAACTGTCTCCCGAAACGGCGGAGCATTATCATACGCTGCTGTTCAACCGTTCCACCGCCCGGCTGTTCGGGGAGGAAATGCTCTATACCATCGAAATGTTTTTCAAAAAAGATCTGAACCTGTCCGATACCGCCAGGCAGCTTTATATCCACCGGAATACGCTGGTTTACCGGCTGGACAAGGTGCAGCGCCAGGTGGGGCTGGATCTGAGGAAATTTGAAGACGCGGTTACCTTTAAAATGCTGCTTGAAATGAGCAAATGCGGCAACAATAAAACCACGAAGGCAAACTGAGCGCTGGAAGGAGAACGTATGAAGAAGAAGGTTTTTGCTGCGGTCCTGGTGCTGGTGCTGACCGCCGCTGCCCTGACAGCCAGCGGCCGGGCGGCTGGTTTATTTGATTTTGCTTTCCAGCAAAAGGACACGGTGACCATCAGCAAGGAAGAATATGAACGGCTGCAGCTTTTTGCCGAAATGGGGGAAATGCTGGAGTATATCAAAGCCTGGTATCTGGAAGAGCCGGATACGGACAAGCTGATGGATTATGCCGCCAAGGGCATGATGGCGGGCCTGGGCGACCCTTACAGCGTGTATTATACCGCCGATGAATGGGCCAAGCTCTGGGAGGACGACCAGGGCGAGTATGTGGGCATCGGCATTCAGTTCCTCAGCGGCACGGAAACTTCGGTGGGCACCATTACCCAGGTGTTCCGCAACGGGCCTGCGGAGCGCGCCGGATTGCGCAAGGGGGATGTGCTGATCCGGGTGGAGGATATTGACGTCAATCTGTTTACCGTGCAGGACGCCGTCAATGTGATGCGGGGCAAAGAGGGCGAGGAAGTGGAGATCGAGGTGCTCCGCAACGGGGAAGCCATGGTCTTTAAGATGGCCCGGGCCTCCATTACCGTCAACCGCACGGAATATACCATGCTGGATAGCAACGTGGGCTATATCGCCCTGTATGAGTTCGCCGGCGAAAGCAGCCAGGAATTTGCCGATGCGCTGGCCGATCTCAAGGGCAAGGGCGCCAGGAGCCTGATCCTGGATCTCAGAGACAATCCCGGCGGCTGGGTCGATTCGGCCCGGCAGATCGCCGACCTCTTCCTGGACGCGGGGATCCTGGCTTACAGCGAGGATCGCTACGGCAACCGGGACGAGAGGGATTTCATGACGAAAGACGGCAAGGATGATATCCCCCTGGTGATCCTGGTGAATGAAAACTCCGCTTCTTCCTCCGAGATCCTGGCGGGAGGATTGCAGAATCTGGGAAGAGCTACCGTGGTGGGCGCCAAGACCTTTGGCAAGGGCATTATCCAGACGGTGATGGGCCTGGGTGAGGAGCAGGGCGGCTTCGCCCTGACCTACGCCCAGTATTTCCTGCCTTCCGGCCAGGCGGTGCACAAGCTGGGCATCACGCCGGATGTGCTTTCCGAAATGCCGGAAGAGCAGCAGACCAATTACCGGGAGCTGGGGGACATGAGCGATCCGCAGCTGAAGGACGCCTGGGATATCGCCGTGGGCATGACGGAGGCTAAGGACTGATTGCCTATCGGATGGAGTGTTCTCTTTCGGGCCAGAAAGAGAATGAGAAAAGCCGCCGGATGAACCGGCGGCTTTGTTTGAAGGATAATACTATTTCGCGTCTAAAACATTGAATCTTCGGGCGTCTTTTCCGCCCTG
>CAZQAM010000039.1:0-8289 GCA_964591355.1 uncultured Oscillospiraceae bacterium | reverse complement strand
TGGCAGAAGGCCACAGGCAGGCTCCCGGGCAACAGGAATCAAAAAGGCAGGCTGAAACCGAACTTGTTCGGTTCTCAGCCTGCCTTTTTGATTCCCCTGTGCGCTTTGCGCACAGGCCGCGCGGCAAAGCTGCGCTGTCCGGGAGCTGTGGTATAGTCTGACAGTTTTTCACGCTGCTGGGTTTATTGGACAAAGGCTGCCTTCTCTGGTTCTCTCTTCGGCTTCGAAGAGAGAACGCCCCGGCCGTGCCCTTTCCTCCTCCGCGTCAGTTCGCGGTCATGCTCTTGGGATCCACGCGGGAATACACGGTGCCCGCTTCCGCGCCGCCCTGGCGGAAGGAAAGCAGTTCTGACACCGTCACCAGCTGCACGCCCTTTTCGATCAGTTCCGGCACGGCCTTTTCCACAGCGGAAGCGGTGGTGGAATACAGATCGTGCATGAGGATGATGTTGCCGGTCTTGGTATTTTTCATGATGGCGCGGTAGGTTTTGTTGGTGTTCCGGGTCTGCCAGTCCAGGGTATCGATATTCCAGGTGACGATGAACAGGCCCAGTTCCTTGCAGGCGGACCGCACATTTTTGTTGACGGAGCCGTACGGCGGCCGCAGGGCCCGGATCTCGTACCCCGCCGTTTTTTTCACCGCCTCGATGCTGCGGGTCAATTGTGAGCGGACCGATTTGATGCTCAAAGAGGTGAGCTTGGTATGGTCCCAGGTGTGGGTGGCGATCTCGTTGCCCTGGGCCACGGTGCGCTTGAGGACGGCGGCATAGGGCTCCGCCCGGCTGCCCACCACGCAGAAGGTAGCCCGGGCGTTATACTGGGCCAGCACCTTCACGAGCCGGTCGGTCTGCTCGGAGGGGCCGTCGTCGAAGGTCAGGGCGATCATGGGTTTTTCGGGGTCGATGACCCGCCTGTAGGGAGCCAGGAAGCTTTCCTCCAGCCCCAGGCAGCCCTCCAGCTGGGAATAGGTCAATTCCACCATGCGGCTGCCGATGGCGGGCGGCAGATACAGGCCGGCGGGCAGATACACTTCCATGCCGTTCCGGCCCATCACGGAGTATGTGAGCCAGGGGCCTTCCGGCTTGCCGGTGTAGCCCTCCACCGGCACCTGCTGCCAGGCGGACAGGGCGCTTTCCAGGCAGAAGAGCACCCAGGCGCCGTTTTTGCGGAAGATCTTCTGCGGGGCGATCACTTCGCCCCCTTCCGCATCGATATTCAGCGGAAGAAAAGCCTGCAGCGTCCATTGCTCCACGGCATATTCCGCCATCAGCACCACGCTCTGGTACCGGGATGAAATCTTTTCGGCTTTGTATTCCACAGACAGAGTGCCCTTGTTTCCCGGGTGATTCTCCTTTAGATCCCTGGCAAAGGTATTTTTCACCCGGCGCACCCACTCGCCGATCTTTTCATCAGCGTCAGACAGATGCAGCACAGGGTAGGAAATGCGGAACTCCAGATTCCCCGATGTGCTTTCCTCGCTGGCCGGGTCCCCCACCTGCCGGGGCGCGTAAAGGAAAGACTGCTTCGTCAGGCTGCCGTCCAGGGAGCTGGCATAGCCCAGGGTAAAATCTCCCTCGGTCAGGGTAATGGCGCCGCTTTCCAGATAGCCGAAAACATCGCCCGCCTTCACCTGATACCAGCCGTCTTTTTTGCCGGTCACTTCAAAGGCGCCGCCGCTCATGGCCTTGTATACCACAGGGGACGCGGCGTCAGCATCCCTGCGCAGGTTCAGAACCGTCCCGTCATCCCGGGTGCGGCCCCAGCCCAGGTGGGGATAGCTGCCCTTCATTGTCAGGTGGGACGCCATCAGATAGCCGGTGCGGTTTCCCGCCTTGACTTTGCACCAGGTGCCGTCATTGGACAGCACCTCCACCTCCCGGCCTTCCTTCACTTTGTCCAGCACCGTGGCGGAAGGGGAGGGAGATTTGCGCAGGTTCAGCGTCTCCTGCAATTTAGCGGTATAGGTGATTTCCTCTTTCGCCAGGGCTTCAGGCGCCATGCAGGCCAGCAGCGCGGCGCACAGGACGCAGGATAAAAAGCGTTTCATCATGTCTTTGGTTCTTTCTTCCGTTCTTTCCAGAAAACGTCAGTACCAGGTCTGGCAGAATTCGTAAACGAAGAAGCGGTCGCTGTGCAGTTCGTAGCCGTGGTAAATATCCGGCTCGGTCTGCTCTTCCTTTGGCAGGGCCGCCATGTTTTCATGGGTCGCGTTCCGGGCGTCGTAGAGGTAGGAAAAGCGCTTCACCGTCTGCCCCCAGTTGCCTTCCACCGTACAGATCCGATAGATGCCCTCCCCCCGGTCCTCCACCTCCGTGACCAGGGCAATGTGCTCGAAATTATAGGCGGAGGAGCCTTTTTTCGCCCGCTGCCCGTAAATCACCAGATACCCGGGCCGGGGAATGCGGGTCATGCGCTCCATATTGACAAACGCGTCGTGGAACCGGCCCACGCCGCCCACACGGATGCTGTGGGGGTCGCCATGGCCCAGGGGCTTCACCTTGTTTTCCTGCCCCTCCTTGTCCATGGGCACGCCGGCCTTTTCCATGCAGTAGGAAGTGAATACGCCGCACCAGCCGCACTTGGCCCCCCACCATTTGAGGTATTTGTTGTTTTTCGTGTTATTGGGCAGGCGCGCTTCCCCGGTTTCCTGCCATTCCGCCAGGGCAATGTCCAGGACAGTTTGGATCAGTTCCGGCACCGGGTTTTCCGCCGTCTCGTCGGGCAGCACCGTCACGTGCACCACGGCTTTGCTGGAAGCTTTCTTGCCCTGCAGCGTCAGCGTCGCCTCCCCCGGCTGATAGCCGACGATGCGAACTTTTTTATTGCTGCTGACCTCTTCTTCCGCGTTGGCGACGGCGGGGTCGCTGCTTTCCCAGGCGCCGGCAAAGCTCTGGGTATAGGCCTCGAATTTTCCGGCCGTCAGGGTCAGGTTCAGCTCCTTGGGCAATTTTACCTCCGTTTTCGCCTTGCTCTTGGCAGCCAGCGCGCCAAGGGGCAGCAGCAGCAGGATCAGGATTGCGCAAATCAAGCGTTTCATGGTGTTTCTTCCTCCGTCGTTTCTTCCGTTCCGATGGTTTCTTCCTTTTCTTTTGCGATGATCTCCCGGGTATGGCGCATGCTCCAGGCGCTGTCGGCGATGATGCCGATCATACCGATGATCAGGGTGAAATAATACGTGAAAAACCGCCACAGCAGCAGCGCGCCCACCAGGTTTTCCGCCGGGAACACATGCTGGAAAAAGATGTAGAAGCCGCCCTCCTGGGCGCCGGAGGCCCCGGGCAGAGGGGTAAAGGACGCCGCGATGTGGAGAAGAAACTGCAGCGTCAGGATCTCCGGATACGAAAACGCATTCAGCCCCAGGGCCCGGTATACGCAGTACGCGATGCTCATCAGCCCCAGCACCTGCAGGCAGGAGAGGAAATACAGTTTCAACAGCCGGATGGGATGATGGGTCAGCATATCCACGCTGGCGTGGAAATCATTCATGGCGGCATCGGCCCGGGAGACGGTGCGGGGCACATCCTTCACCAGATGCAGCGCCCTGCCGATACTGATGGCCAGGGTGATGATGGCCCGGACGATGTTTTTGTTGATGGCCAGCAGGATCACCGCAGCCACCGACAGGCCGTTGAGCAGAAAGCCGGTAAAGACGATCCACTTTGCCCGGTCGATGCAGCTTTCCACGATCCCGGGATGCAAAAGCCACAGCGCGCCGCCCAGGGTCAGCAGCGCCGTCTGGAAAGTAAAAAATTTCACCGCCAGGCCGGAAGAGGAGATCCCCGCGGGCACTCCCCGCTTTTTCAGCGCGAACACCTGCATGGGCTGGCCGCCGGTGGCCGCCGGCGTGACGCTGGAATAAAACGCGCCGATGAGGGCTATCAGAAAAGACGTATGATACCGGATTTTGATTCCCTGCTGATGGAAAAAAACATGCAGGCCCATGGCTTCAAAAGCCATGAAAACCAGCCAGGAGGCCACTGCAGCGCCGATCCATCTCAGGTCCGCCCCGCGCAGGGTCTTCCACGCGTCGCCGATATCTCCGCCCCTGGCGCTCAAATAAAGCACCAGTCCCAGGGTGCAGGCGATGATCAGCGCGTTGAGCACATTGCTCCTGGCGCGTTTGGACATTTTCATGCTGGCCCGCTCGGTCCTTTCCCTTTGATCGGCATATACAGATACGCCTTCATTTTAACAGTATATCATATTTTCGCCCCCGTGACTACCCTCCCGCCGGCAAAAAACGGCGGCCGGCGCCCCGACGCCCGGAAACGGCAGCTGCTTTCTTTCTCTCCGGTCGCTGTTTCTCCCGGTCTTTTCTGCGTTTTCCGGAAAACAGGGCCTTTTCTCCCCGGCCCAAAACCGCAGGATCAAAAATGGCTCCGGAATGACGGAAAATGATCCTGAGAATCATGATTTCTTTCCTTTCTGCTTCCAGGTATTGACTTTTCCCGGTACGTTTACTATAATGACAGCAAATAAGAGAACATGTGTTCTCGTTTTCAAGGAGGAATGACGATGAAACAGGATCACGCATACGCCCAGGTCATGGTGCAGATGTATTTGCAGGGGATGGACAGCCATGTCCTGTCCGAAAAAACCGGGATCAGCTATCCCAGCCTGCGCAGGAAGCTCCGGGGAGACGGCAGCCTCCGGCTGGATGAGGCCATCCGCATCCACAGGGCGCTGGGGTGCGAAATGGATCTGGAACAGCTGTTTGAGCGGAAGGAAGGGACATGACGGCGGAAGCGGTCCTGGCCTTTATGCGCAGCCGGGAAGGGCTTTTGGCCGCCCGGGATTTTCTCTCCGGCGTCCTGCGCCTGGACGCAGACATTGCCCTGCAGCTTGCCAGGCTGGATGAAATGCGAAAGAAGCTGCGCGAGGGCCGGGGATCCCAGGCGGAAGTCCTGGAAGGCGAGGAAGACCTTCTGCTTTCCTACAGAGCGCTGCGGGAAAAAGAGCGGGAAATCGGCAGCGCCATCCGCCGGGTGCCCGGAGACCGCCTCCGGGAAGTATTGTCCCGGCGCTATCTGCACGGACAGCCCTTTTTCCGCATCGCCATGGATATGAATTATGACGAACGCCAGATTTACCGCATCCACCGGCAGGGGCTTGAGCACCTGGCCGCCCAGCTGGCGTCAGGGATGATCCAGGAAAAGGACGCTTTCCTCCCTGAACACAGCGGAAGCCGCTCTTCCCTGCCAAAGAGCGCGCCGTAAAGCGGAGAGGCTTTTTGTCCCTCCGCTTTTCCTGTCGGAGGGACAGCCATCCTCCGCAGTCATATCCCGTTTCCCGCCCTCATAGTTTGTAGCATGGACTGGCATTTGATTTTGCCCGGGGCGGAGGAAATCAGGGATCTGGATCTGACGCGGGCCCGGGAAGTGCGGCTGCGGCCGGGACAGCCGGTGTGGGCGCTGCTGCCGGAAGGAATCTGGCAGGGAAAGCACATCCTTTCGCCCCGGGAAGTGTTTTCCGCGGCCCAGGCCCTCTCCGGCCATGAGCTGGCCGCCCGGCAGCGGGAAATGAGCCAGGGCTTCCTGCCTTTGCCGGGAGGGCACAGGCTGGGGATCTGCGGCGTGACCGACGGCCAGAACCTGCGTCAGATCACCAGCCTGTGCGTCCGGCTGTGCCATGAGGTGCCCGGGGCGGGCAGCAGTATCTTTCCCGAGGTCCTGGATAAAAACGTTCTGATCCTGGGGGCCCCCGGCACGGGCAAAACCACGCTGCTGCGGGATCTGATCCGGCTGCTGGGCCTGCATGGCCGCCAGGTGGGGGTGGCGGACGAGCGGGGAGAAATCGCCGCCTGCCGGGAGGGAAGGCCCCTCCTGGATGTTGGCCCCCTGTGCGACGTGGTCACCGGCATGGAAAAAAGCAGCGCCGTGATGCTTTTGATCCGGGCCATGGCCCCGGACGTCATCGCAACGGACGAGCTGGGCGGCGCGGAAGACGCCAAAGCTCTGCAGGAAGCCCGCCGCTGCGGGGTTTATGTTCTCGCCACTGCCCATGGCAAAAGCCCAAATGAGGTGTTTCGCCGCCGGGGCATGGCTGCCCTGAACGAACTGTTCGACGTATTCGTGGCGCTTTCCGCCCCGGGGGCGCCCCCGGAAGTGACCGTCCATCCAAAGGAGGCTTTGCCATGCGCTTTCTCTTCGCCCTGATTTCCGCCGCCGCCTGCGGCTGCCTGGGCCTTTTGTCTGCCCGCAGGGCGGCGGAGCGCTGCCGTCTGGCCCGGGCCTGGGAAGAGGCCCTGGAGCGCATGGAATGCGCCGTGATGAACGGGGAAGCCCTTCGGGAGGTCCTGCTGGCAGGCAGCGGCGGGCAAATCCCCCTGCTGCAGGGCGCGGCGGACATGCTCCGCAGGCAGCCGGCCCTGCCCCCCGAAGAGTGGCTGTCCGGTTTGCCCCGGGATCCGATGCTTGAAAAAGAAGAATACGATCTGATCACGGCCTGCCTGCGGGGCCTGATAGCGCCTCATATGGAGATGCAATTGCGCGCCCTGCGCTTTTGCCGGGACAGGTGGCAATGGGTGGTCCGCCGCTGCCGGGAGGAAAGCGAAAAAAATGGCCGGCTGTACGGCCGCCTGGGCTGGCTTGGGGGCGCAGCCCTGTTCATTCTCATGTGTTAGTCAGGAGAAAACCGTGCATGCAAATCGATGTGCTGCTGAAAATCGCCGGGATCGGCCTTCTCATTGCCGTGATCTGTCAGGTGCTCACCCGGGCGGGCCGGGAGGACATTGCCGCCCTGGCCGCCGTGGCGGGGATTCTGACGGTGCTGTTGTCGGTGGTCTCCCTGGCCCGGGAGGTTTTGAGCCAGGTGCAGGCCGTTTTCCATCTGCCATGAATGAATTGCTGCGCGTCATGGGCGTAGCCGCCCTGGCCGCTCTGGCCGCCTTTTCCCTGCGGGCTGTGCACCGCTCCTCCGGCGCCATGGTGGCCCTGGCCGCCGGGGTGATGCTGTTTTCTTTCGCCGTCACCCGGGTGCAGGTCGCCGTCCAGGCCATGGAAAGCCTCTCCCGGCGGTCCGGCGTGGGCCAGGGCACTTTCGGCCTGCTCATCAAGCTGACGGGCATGGCGTATATCACCGAATTTGCCGTGCAGACCTGCCGGGACGCCGGCGAGGAAGGGCTGGCGGCCAAGGCCGCCCTGTGCGGGAAAATGCTGCTGCTGCTGGAAACCCTGCCTCTGGTCATCGAAATCGGCGATATGGCCCTTTCCCTGTCCCCGTGAGACGGGCGCTGGCCCTGGCGGCGCTCTTTTTGTGCCTAATGCTGCCCGCCCGGGGGGAATCGCTGCAGGAGACGCTGGAAAACACCCTGTCCTCCCTGCCCCTTTCTGAATGGCAGCAGGCGTACGACCAGGCCTTTCCCCAGGGAGAAAGCCTGCAGGCCCTGGTGCTGCGCCTGGCCCGGGGAGAAGCGGCGCTGGACGGGGAAAAGGTGCTGCAAAGCCTGGCCGCCCGGTTCATGGATACCCTGAACCAAAGCCTGTGGCGCCTATCCCGGCTCATGGCCCCCGCCCTGCTGTGCGGCGTCCTGCAGCATCTGCGCGCCTCTTTTTCCAAAGCTTCCCTGGGCGAAGCCATCAGCGCGGCCTGTTTTCTGATGCTGGCAGGCTGCATGGCGGCGGATCTGGGCCAGCATATCGCCCTGGCCCATCAGGCTGTCACCCGGATGGCGGATCTGATGCAGTCCCTGTTCCCCCTGCTTTTGACGCTGCTGGCGGCGGTAGGAGGCTCGGCGGCGTCAGCCTTTTTCCAGCCGGCGGTGGTGGCCGCCTGCGGCACCATGACGGCGCTGGTCCGGTCCGTGACGCTGCCCTTGTCCCTGTCCGCCGGGGTCACGGCGATCCTGAACCATCTGTCCGCCAAAATGGCCATCGGCCGGCTGGCCGCTTTCCTCCGGTCCGCTTCCGCCTGGACGCTGGGCATCGCTTTCACCGTGTTCATCTCGGTGACGGCGCTGCAGTCCGTGGGCGTGGCGGCGGCCGACGGCATCAGCCTGCGCACCGCCAAATACGCCGTTGACAACCTGGTGCCGGTAGTGGGCGGCATGTTTGCCGATACCATGGATACTTTGGTGGGCGCAAGCCTGCTGATCAAAAACGCCCTGGGGCTCACGGGGCTCATGCTGCTTCTTTCCCTGGCGGCGGTGCCTCTGATCCAGACCCTGGCGGCGGTGATCCTCTACCGGGCCTGCGCCGCCCTGCTGGAGCCGCTTTCGGACAGCCGGGTCAGCGCCTGCATCCAAGATCGGAAGAGCGTCGTGTAGGGAAAGAGTGTAGGGTAGGGGGGTGG
>CAZQAM010000038.1:0-8406 GCA_964591355.1 uncultured Oscillospiraceae bacterium | reverse complement strand
CCGGTTGGCCGTTGGATACCGGTCTGGCCGCCGATCAGTTGGCGGCGTAGCCCATTTCTTCGTAGTAGCGGGCGGCACCGGGATGCAGCTCGCAGCCAGTCAGCGCCTTGGAGCCGGACTTCTGAGGATCGAAAGCGCTCAGGGCAGCCACGGAAGCAGCCAGGTCATCCTTGCCTTCGCACAGGGCTTTGGTGATGGCATAGGCCACTTCTTCGTCCATGTTCGCGCTGACCAGCAGGCACTGCTGAGAGCCCACGGTGAGGATCTCGTTTTCCTGCAGCCGCCAGTTGCCGGCGGGCACGGTAACATAGTCGAAGCCTTCGTCGCACAGCTTCTTGAGGGTTTCTTCGCCCAGCTGCACATCGTACATATCATGGCTGATGGTGAGCTCGGTGGTGTTGGACTGAGTGGCGCCGATGTGGTCCACGGTCATGTCATACTTGTCGTCCATCAGGCCGTCCTTGATCTGGCCGCCGCCGGTCTTTTCGACCACGCCGCCCCAGGAGACGATGTCGTCAAAGGTCACGCCCAGCACGCCGAACACCTTTTCAGCGGCCAGCTCGCCCAGGGTGCCGTTCTTCTTGATGACCAGCTTGACGGGGTATTTCTTTTCCACCAGCTCTTCCACGGTGGTGATGCCGGTCTCGTTGACGAACTTCTGGGTGAACATCACGTTGACGAAGTCATTGCCCAGGCCGCCGGCGATGCAGCGCACGTCGGGGCAGTCCGGCACGGAAGCGGATTCGATGCCGCCTTCCGCAGCCCACTTGGCGGGAGCGGAGTTGGACATGGTCAGGTCGGTATCTTCGTTCTGGATCAGCCAGGGAGAAGACACGTTGCCGTCAGAGTCGGTGGTCAGGGTCACGTTGATGCCTTCCACTTTCTGGATCACGGTCTGAATGGCGGTGGCATAGGACTAGCCGGCGGTGCCGGTTTCCTGGGTGGCAAAGGACAAGTCAGCGTCCAGCGCCAGGGCGGGGATCGCGGCCAGCAGCATCATCGCGGCCAGCAGCAGAGCCAGAGTCTTTTTCATAGGGGTTCCACCTTTCTGATCCCTTTCGGATCAAAATTTTATGCTGATGGGGGATCGCGCCCCCATGGAGCCAAAGTTATTGAATGCCTTTCTTCGCCAGCCGGGCCCTGGAGAGGCGGGCGGCGTAATCGATGGAGTTGAGCAGGCTCAATTCATTGGCCATGCCCGTTCCGGCCTGGTCAAAGGCGGTGCCATGGTCCACGGACACGCGCACGATGGGCAGGCCCAGGGTCACGTTGATGCCCTCCACGGCATCCCATTTGCCTTCCTGCTGGTTGTACACGAAGCCTACCACCTTCAGCGGGATGTGGCCCTGATCGTGATACATGCACACCACGATGTCATACCAGCTGCCCCGCAGCTTGGAGAAAATGGAATCCGGCGGATAAGGGCCGGAAGCGTCGATGCCCTCCGCCCGGGCCGCTTCGATGGCAGGGGCGATCTCCCTGATTTCCTCGTCCCCGAACAGGCCGTTTTCACCGCAGTGGGGGTTCAGGCCCGCCACCGCTACCCGGGGCTTCTCGATACCCAGGTCTTTGCAGGCTTCATTGGACAGCCGGATCACTTCCAGCACCCGGTCCTTTTTCACCCGGTCGCAGGCCTCCCGAAGGGATACGTGGGTGGAAACATGGGTGACGCGCATATTTTGATGCGCCAGCATCATGCAGTATTTTTTCGTGCCGGTATACTGGGCGTAGATTTCCGTGTGGCCGGAGAAGTGATGGCCCGCCAGGTTAATGGCTTCTTTGTTGAGGGCGTTGGTCACGGTGCCGTCCACCTTGTCTTCATTGGCCAGCTCAATGACCTTCTTCACATACTGGAACGCCGCGTTGCCCGCTTCCACGGAAACCTGGCCGATGGGCAGCCTGTCCGCGTCCACCAGCTTCATATCATACACGTCGATGGTGCCCGGGGCGAAGAGGGCGTCCTTCACATCCTCAACGGGATGGATAATGATTTCCTCATGGCCCACCAGCTTTCTGGCCTTTTCCAGCATGGCCGCGTCGCCCACCACCAGGGGACGGCAGTATTCGTACACGTCTGGCCTGGCCAGGGCTTTGACAGTGATTTCCGGACCGATGGAGGCGGGATCGCCCATGGTGATGCCGAGAATGGGTTTATTCATCGTTCACAGCCTCCTCAGCAAAGCCCTTTGGCCTTGTTTTCATCCAGAATCTGCCGGATGACAGCCAGGCCTTCTTCAGGCACATAGTTGAAGGGAGCGCGGCACTTGCCCACCGGATAGCCCAGCATTTCCACAGCCCGCTTGATGATGGTGTTGGGATTGCCGTATTTGAAGGCTGCCATCAGCACGGCGATGGCGTCCTGGGCTTTCTGCGCGCCTTCCAAATCCCCGGCTGCGAACTTGTCGTAGATGGAGGCGACGGTGTGGGGCCAGATATTGGCACGGCCCGCGATGCCGCCTTTGCCGCCTTCTTTGAGGCAGGTCAGGATAGCGCCGTCGTTGCCCGCCAGAATGGCCACGTCCTTGTCAAGCTCTTTGGTCAAACGGATATAGGCTTTCAGGTTTTCAATATCGCCGCTGGAATCCTTTGCGCCTACGATCACGTCCACATCCCGGATCAGGTCGCGCACCGTTTCAGGCAGCAGCTTATTGCCGGTGCGGGGCGGTATATTGTAGAGAATGATGGGAATATTCACATGCTTGGCCACTTCCACATAGTGGTCATACAATTCCTTCTGGGAAGCGGCGGCGAAGGAAGGCGTGATGATGGACAAAACGTCTGCCCCCATCTTTTCCGCCTGCACGCTCTGGCGGATGGTGTCCCGGGTGGAAATGCAGCCCGTGCCCGCGTAAACCGGCACCCGGCCCTTCACCTGGTCGATCATCGCTTCCAGCACTTCGTACTTTTCATTTTCGCTGAGGATGTAGCCTTCGCCGTTGGTGCCGAAGGCGAACAGGCCGTGGACGCCGCCGGACAGCAGCCGCTCGATCTGATTGCGCAGCTCAGTCAGGTTCAGGCTTTCATCGGCGTTCATGGGGGTCAGGATCGGGGGAATGATGCCCTTGATTTCAACGTTGCGCATGGTTTGCTTGCCTCCTGTTTACAGAACTTGGCGATAAATGTTCCGGGCGTCGTCGGGGGTGATTTCCCGCATGTTATTGACCAGCAGGCGCTTGACCTGCATGCCGGCTTCCACCAGCCCGTCCAGATCGGATTCAGGTACGCCGAATTCTTTGAGGCTGGTGGGAATCTCCAGGTGCTTCACGATTTCATCCAGCTTATTGATGATCCAGGTGCTTTTTTCTTCGGCGGTTTTCAGGCTGCTGCCGTCATGGGCGCAGCGGTCATAGCACTGGGCGAACCGCTCCCGGCATACGGGCTCGTTGAACTTCATCACGGGCACCAGCAGCATGGCGTTGGAAACGCCATGGGCGATATGGTATTTGCCGCCCAGGGGATAAGACAGGGCATGGACGCCGGTGGTTCCGCTGGCGGTAATGGCCAGGCCGCCGTAGAAGGCCGCCATCTGCATGGCGTTCTTTTCAGCCATGGCATTGGAATCGTCGCAGGCGGGGATGATGTTGCTGAGGATCAGATCCAGACCGTGGAGGGCGAAGGTATCGCTGAGGGGATTGGCCTTGTTGCTGGTATAGCATTCGATGCAGTGAGCCAGGGCGTCCACGCCGGTAGCCGCCGCGATATTCCGGGGCAGGTTCTTGATCATCCGGGCGTCCAGTATCACGTAATCCGCGATCATGTGATCGTTGACGATGCCTACCTTGAGCTCTTTTTCCGGTACGGCCACAATGGCGTTGGGGGTCACTTCGGCCCCGGTGCCCGCGGTGGTGGGGATCAGCACGATGGGCACGCATTTTTTCGCCATGCCGGGGTTGTCCAGCAGCTCCTTCACGCCGTATTCGTCCGTCACCAGAATGGAAGCCAGCTTGGCCGCGTCCATCACGCTGCCGCCGCCGCAGGCCACGATCAGGTCGGCGCCCTGGGCCTTGAAATCGTCGATCAGCTTTTGGACCGCCATGTAAGTGGGTTCGGGCTTCAGATCGTCCAGCACGTAATACTCTGCGCCGCTGTTTTTGACCGCCGCTTCCGGCAGGGCGAACAGGCCGGTGCTTTCAATACCCTTGTCGGTGAACATGGCTACTTTTTTCGCGTTCAGGGCTTTGATGATGGCGGTGATATTGTCCATGGCGTTTTCGCCGCCGTAGACCGCGTGGGGCATTTTCAGATTGTATGAAGCAAGCATGGAAAATATCCTCCTTCTGTTATTTCATCTGCGCGGCGGTGGGGTTGTACAGGCCCACCTTTTCCCGCTTCCTGCCCAGCACGGCTTCTTCGCTGAACCGCATATATTTCACGCCCTGGCGGGTGTAGGCGGCATAGGCCAGGTGGAGCATGCCGTCCCTGCTCTGCATGAGGTAAGGATATTCATACTGCCGGTTGTTGGTCTTGTTTTCCTCGCCCATGTAGCCTTCGCCCCGCTCCATCCAGCGGATCACAGGGAAGGTGAGGCCGCCGTCCTCGGAAAGCGCCACGGCCACGGGGCAGCGCAGGCCCGGCCACGCGGCTTTTCCGAGCTGGGGATCGGGGGTGCAGGTGGGGTTATAGGCGATGGCGATCCGTCCGCTTTGCAGCTTCAGGGCGCTGATGGAGGAATTGTTGTTGGGCAGCGGCGTGGGGACGGGCACGCTCCAGGTTTCGCCGTTATCCAGGGATTCGCTGCGGTAAATGTTGTCCGCTTCCCGGGAACGCATGAACGCGGCCAGATGGCCGGGCTCTGTCTCCACCACGTTGGCATGCACGCGGCCCCGGCTGCCGGGCATATCCACCTGGCGCCAGGTCTTGCCCTCATCGTCGGAAATCTGCAGTGCGGTGGGGTCGCCGGAGAGGCCGTCAGGGCTGTCGGTGCACAGCCAGTTGGCAAAGATCCAGCGGCCATTGCTCAGCACCTGGATGGGCTGGCGGCAGAAGCTGCCCTCCCGGGCGAATAAGGTTTCATAAGGGCCCCAGGTTTTGCCGCCGTCCCTGCTCTTCTGCACCCGGATCTGGGACGTAAACTGCATATTGTCCTTGCCCGCCTGACGATCTCGTTGGGCGGTATAGATGGCCCACACCGCGCCGTCGTTCCCGGCAAAGAGGGAGGGGTTTTGCTCGCTGCGTTCCGGGTCACCCGAAATATCCACAGGCTCGCTCCATTGCAGGCCGTCCTTTTCCAGGCGGGAGCAAATGATGCGGATGTCCGCGCTGCCCTCATAGGTGCCCGCGAACCAGCAGCACAGCAGCGCGCCGTCGCTGAGCTCCAGCAGGGCGGGAGCGTGGGCCGTGGGATAACCGCCGGTGGGCAGGAAAGAATCCAGAGTGCCCATGTCAGCGTTTTCCCAAATGCGTCCATCCGGGGTCAGACCGGGTAGCTTGGGGTAATTCATAGCGCATACCTCCTATGCAATCGCTCCGTTGATGATGGATTGTTTCTCGATCATTTTCTTTAAATCACACAGCAGCGTTTGTTCCCCAAAGCCGCCGGACTTGGTGATCACATATCTTTCCGCGCCCTTTGCCTGAAAGCGGGACAGCACCACCCCGGGGAATACCTCCATCAGCGGCTCCATGCTCCAAACCTTCATCCGGTTCATGCACTGCAGCAGGGTATCGCCGCCGGTGATGAGCAGGGCCCTGTCCCGAATGCCGGGCAAAAGCTCCGGCAGCAGGCTGCCCAGGGCGCCGGAGATGCTTTCCCGCATATCCTGGATGGTCATGCCCCGCTGGGCGGCGAAGGCGGCGCTTTCGGCGTTATCGTCCCGCTGGTCGTTGGCGTCCAGGATCATCCAGGGCTCCTCCCGGCAGGCCCGCTGCCAGACCGCCAGGGTGTCCCGGCCCTCCGGCGTATCAAAGTAGCAGGGGGTCAGCTTTTCTTTGGGGGAAATATGCCAGCGGGTGAATCCGTGCTTTTCCCCATAATCAAGCTGCTGCTGGGTGATGGGGTTCACGCTGCCGCAGAGCACAAACAGCCCGTTCGTCAGCAAGGGATGCGCCTGGGCTTCTTCCTTTTTTTCCAGGCCCAGCAAATCCGGCAGCACCCCGGCGAATCCGGCGCAGCCGGCCATCAGACGCAGGCTGTTTCTTTCCTTGAGCGTCTGCCCGGCCCGGCACAGATCCCGGTTCGTTTCAGCGTCCACGATCACGATGCCTTTTTCTGTGGGGATGCTGTCCGGCCTGGCCAGGCAGACCGCGGCATCGCTCTGCATGGAAATAAGCTCCCTCACAGAGGATTTGCCCACCGGCTCAAAGGGGTCTTTCCCGAATACGGATTCCGCCACCGGCACGCTGTCTATATAATGAATGCCATTTTTCGTCACCCGGTTCAGCCCCGGCATGGCGGGCAGGAAATACAGGGTATCCGCGCCGGAAGCGTTCAGGGCGGCAGTCAGCTCCGCGCCGATATTGCCCCGCAGGGCGGAATCCGTTTTTTTATAAATATGGGGAATGCCCAGCGACACCGCTTTTTCCACCGCGCGGTACACCGCGCGGTACGCCTGCTCCCTGGCCAGATGGCGGGTTTCCGCCACCACCACCAGCACCTGCGCGCCTTGCGCCGATTGCTCAAAATCCGCTTCCGGATTGGTGACTACCCGCGTCTGAATACCCTTTTCGGCGAACTGCACCCCGGTGTCCAGGCCTCCCGTAAAATCGTCCGCCAGGATGAAAAGTTGAATCATGGTCACCCTCCTTCGGGGGTTGATCGTTGCTTGTTGTATTCATTATATCAAAAACTGACCAGATTAAAAATCCCTGATTCAAAAAAAACCGTTTCATAATGTAACCATTTTTAAAATCTTCAAATTTCCTTTTATACATAATGTTTATATACGAAACATTTTCATCAGCAATCTTGCAACAAATGTTTCAATATGATACAATTCAGAAAGGATTCAGCATGATTTGGAGGATGCGGCATGGATACTGTTATGGATTCTCCGCTGCGTATACTGGCTATCGCCCCTTATGAAGCGATGAAGGAGGCTTTGCAGCAAACCGCCGCCGCCTTTCCGATGATGCGGCTGGATGCCTTTACCGGCGATCTGCAGGAGGGCGTGGATATCATCCGGCAGACGGATATGACGGAATATGATGCCATTCTCTCCCGGGGCGGTACGGCTGAACTGATACGCCCGGTGACGGACCTGCCTGTGGTAGAAATCCCCGTATCGATTTACGACGTGCTGCGCACCATCAAGCTGTCAGAAAACTATACCGATCAGTGCGCCATTGTGGGCTTTTCCGGCGTAACGGAAAACGCGCATATTCTTTGCAACCTCCTGCGCAAGGACATTCCCATTCAAACAGTAAAGGACTCCGAAAGCGCAGAGCGGGCGCTGGAACAATTGAACAGCAAAGGAATCCATACCGTGATCTGCGACATGGTGACGCACCGCATCGCCCGAAGCAAGGGCCTGAACGCTTTGCTGATCACCTCCGGCGAGAGCAGCCTTCATCAGGCGCTTCAAGACGCCGTGGAACAGGGAACCACCTTTCGCCGGATACTGAATGAAAACCTGATCCTGCGCAGCATCGTGGAGCGGGACTCCAGGCAAAGCGTGGTCTTTAATGAAAAGCAGGAAACGGTGTTTTCCTTCGGTCCCAATATGACCCAGGAAACAATCGCCCTGATGAAAAAGAAGATCCCCTCTTTGCGGAATGGCGATGAAATCCTTTCTTATCATCAGACAGGCGGCACGCTGCACACCATCACCGCCGCTTCCTTCCAGGCACGGGGAAAGCGGTATGCCCTGTTCCGGGATCTGCCGGGACAGATTTCCCTCCGATCCAGCCGCACCGGCATTCGGGCCTTTGACCAGGCGGAATGCGAGCATCTGTTTATGGGCAGCTTTTTCAGCATCAGCGGTTCTATGGGAGAGCTGGAACAGCAGTTCACCCCCCTGGCCGCTTCCCGCCAGCCGGTCATGATCATCGGCGAGGAAGGAACGGGGAAAGAGCAGATCGCCCGGTCGCTTTATCTGCGTTCCCCTTATACAAATCATCCCCTGATCACCGTGGACGCCGCCCGCCTGAATGACCGGGCGTGGGATTTCCTCTTGGAAAGCCAAAGCTCCCCCTTAACCGCTCACGGAACAGCCATTTTCTTTCAGCATATGGAGGAAGCTCCCCCGGAGAAGCAGAAAGCCATGCTGTCCCTTATTGAGGAAACCGGGCTTGAAAAGCGGCTGTGGCTGCTTTTTTCCTGCAATACAAAAGAACAGCTTCCCATGCATGACTTTTTCCGGGAGCTGTCGCTGCGCCTCAGCCCCATGACGCTGCATTTGCCCACCCTTCGCAGCCGCAGAGACGAGATCGGAAGAGCACACGTCTGAACTCCAGTCACGAGATTCCATC
>CAZQAM010000037.1:0-8446 GCA_964591355.1 uncultured Oscillospiraceae bacterium | reverse complement strand
GAAGTTCGAGAGAACGACTCCGTTTTTTGTTGGGGAGTTAGTGCAACAGCCCTTCCGTTTTTTCTGCGGCGCGGAAGGGACATTTTGGGGTTTTCAGCAAAAAACAGGCGCGATGGCGGCTGCTGTCTGGTGTTTTTTCTTGGGGGTTCCCGGTTCCCGCGCCACAGACGGGAGAAAAAGGGGCCGCGGTCAGCGGGCGTTTTTGAGATGGAGGCGGTTGCCTTCGGTATCGGCTTTATTGTAGGAGAAGCTCACGCCCACGATGCTCGCCAGAATGATGATGGTGCCGATGATTTCGGCCGGCCGGAACTTCTCTCCCAGGAGCACGACCCCCGCGGCCACCGTTATGACCGTGCTCAGCGTGCCCGTCGCCGAATAGACCGCGAAGGGCAGATTGGCGGCAGCATACGTCATCAGCAGAAACGCGAATACGCAGGAGGCGATTCCCATATACAGCACGGAGACGGCAAATTCGGGGCAAAGGAGGCCGTCGAAGTAGGAGGAGAAAGGCGCTTGCGCCAGATGCCTGCCAAGGGAGAGGGCCCAGAACCAGACAGCCCCCATGCCGGTGGTCACATAGATGATCTCGAAGGGGGAGAAAAACACGGAGGCCCGGCGCACAAACACCCGCTGAACTGCGATGACCGCGATGGAGGAAGCGATCAGCAGCATGCCGAGCCGGGTCGCCCCCGCCTCCGCCTTGTCCGCCGTGTTTGCCACAAGCAGGCCGGCCACCCCGATCACGAGAAACAGCAGCTGCCGCCTGGTGGGGTATTCCCGGTTGATCAGCGCGGAAAAGGCGATCATGACCATCGGCAGCAGGCTGCTGTACAGCGCGATCTGCGAAGTCGGCGCCCAGGTGGTGGCCGAGGTCTCCAGAAACTGGCTGATCATGGGGTTGAACAGGCCGCACAGAAAAACCATCCAGAGCCGGGATTTTTTCTCCCGGTAGCAGGTTTTCTGCCAGCCCAGCAAACGCACCAGCGAAAGGACTATGAATCCCAGCCCGAAGCGGAAGGACAGGAATTTGGCCGCGTCCTGCCCGACGACGGCCATTCCCATCTTGATAAAGAAAAACGCGAAGCCAAAGATTGTCTGGGAGATCAAATTTGCCAGCAGCGGTTTGTAATTTTTCACCGGTCCTCTCTCCTTTATTCTGCGGGATCCCGCCCTATTGTACGAAGTCAGCACTCCCGGGTCAAGGGGGGAGAGCGCCTGATATTATGCCGCATCAATTTTTGGTTGCAAAATGACGTCTTATGCGATATGATGACAGAGAATACGAATGAAGCAAAACAGCCGATATGCCCAACGGAAAACTGCATGCCCTGCGGGTTTTTCCGTTTCCCATGGTTTTTGCGCTGCCCGGGCGGGATGGAAGGCTTCGTCAACGATTGCTTTGCGGAAAGAAGGAGAATGCTGTGGCCCTGTACGGTGCTTTGGAAGCCGGCGGCACGAAAATGGTGCTTGCCATCGTCGATGATCAGGGAAGAATCCGGGAGAGGGTTTCCCTGCCCACGCGGGAACCGGAGGAAACCGTGCCGGAAATGGTGGATTTCTTCCGGCAGTATCCCATTGGGGCGCTGGGGATCGGCTGCTTCGGCCCCCTGGATTTGAATCCCGCGTCCGCCGCTTATGGCCGGATCACCACCACGCCCAAGCTGGCCTGGCGGAATTATCCGATCCTGCCCGTTTTCAAAGAAAAGCTGGGGGTTCCCACGGGGCTGGAAACGGACGTCAACGGCGCGGCCATCGCGGAAGCGGCGCTGGGCGCCGCCAAAGGGGTGGAAAACTGCCTCTATGTGACGGTGGGAACAGGCGTCGGCGGCGGGCTGATCATCCACGGCAGGCCGGTGCACGGCCTGATCCATTCGGAGATTGGCCATATCCCGGTCATTCCGATGAAGGAGGATCCCATGCCCCAGGGGATCTGCCCCTATCACGGCTGCTGCCTGGAAGGCATGGCCTCCGGGCCGGCCATCGAAAAGCGCTGGGGCGTTTCCGGCAAAGAGCTGCCGGAGGGGCATCCCGCCTGGGAATTGGAAAGCGCGTACCTGGCCCAGCTTTGCGCCAACGCCATATACAGTTTCTCTCCCGAAAAAATTATCCTGGGCGGCGGCGTGATGCAGAAGAAATTCCTGCTGCCCATGATCCGGGAAAAGACGGCGGCCGCCCTGAATGGCTATATCGCCCATCCCGCCGTGGAAGCGGGGCTGCGGGATCTCATCGTTGAGCCCGGCCTTGGCACGGACAGCGGCATCCTGGGGGCGTACCTGCTGGCGAGGCAGGCGGCGGGCAGAGAATAATAAGGTTTATCTCTGCGAGGCGAGGCCCGTAAACAGACATCTGAGAAATAACTTTGCAAACATCCGACATATGACATCATCAAACAAAAGAATGACATCATCAAACAAAAGAATTGCTTGACAACTCTGCGTCGCTCCACTATACTGTAAATAATCAATTAATCTGTTAAAGGAGGACTTTTCATGAGGAAGCTTTTTGCTGCGTTGGTTGCATTGGTAATGGCCTTCAGCCTGATGGGGATTGCAAGCGCGGATAGCGTAAGCGAAGAATCCGGCGTTTTGCGTCTCTATGGCCCTGGCCTGTTCGCAAGCGTTGGCCCTGACGGCACTACCGATGTGATTACCGGCGTTTCCAAGCCCGGCTACAATGAAGTAATTGCCCGTTGGAACGAACTGTATCCAAATGTAACCCTGCAGATTGAAACTATTCCTTGGGATAACTGGAAGGCCGCCTTACAGACCGCTGCTTTGAGCGGGGAAGTGGATATCGTACTGCATGGTGCTTCCATCACTGCCATCTGTGAGCCTTTGAACGAATATCTCGCGGCTGAGCCCGAAGTAGCGGATGCTGTCGGTATGATGGCCATGCGCAAAAGCGCTGACATTGCGCCTTTGAATGAGTATGTGCCTTTTGGCCTGACCATCACCTGCGATCCCATCGTTGTTTGCCTGGACAAGGAAATCTTTGCTCACTATGGTGTTGAGCTGCCCGATTTTACCACATGGACGTTGGCTGACATGGCTGCTTTGGCTGAGAAACTGACTGGCACCGATCCCGTAACCGGCGAAGAGACCTTCGGCATTAGCCTGATTGAAGCAGCTTCTATCAACAAGAACTACATCTGGGCTTCCCGTGCATATAACAACGTGATCTATGACTGGGGCGACAGCATTGCCACCACCAAGGTCAATTTCAAAAATGAGAAGACTGCTGAAGTTCTGAACTATATCGCCAACTTCTCCAAGTACTCCAACCCCGATTATATTGAAGGCCTGGATCGCGCCGTTGCCTTCAGCAGCGATAACAACGTTGCTATCTGCGTTGTGGAAGGCGCTTACAACTGCTACAGCAAGATCAAGGCCAATGGCGTGGAAGACAGATTCTGCTTTGTGTCCCTGCCTTTGATTCAGGAAGGCGAATTTGCCGGCATCACTTCCAGCCATATGGGCGACTGGAATATGGCTATCTGCAAAACCAGCGAACAGAAAGACCTTGCTTGGAAATTCATGAAGTTCATGGTGACGGATCCTGTTGTGCAGGATTGGCTGCTTGCCACTGCCAGCGTTCCTTCCAACAAGGAAGCCAGCGGCCGTTTGAATCAGTACATGAGCGCGGACTATGCCGATGCTATTTCCTTCATTGTGCGCACCGCGCCTCTCAAATTCAGTGCTTCTGCTAATAACTGCTATGACAGCTCCAATTTCGGCACATTCCTGAATGACGTAACAACCGTGCTGAATGAAATGTTCCAGGGCAATATGGACGCCGAAGCGGCCATGGATTATGTGCAGAATAACCTTGACCAGTACTTGGCGACATTGCAAAAGTAATCACCTTGTCTGAAGGCAGTGGGAGTTTCTCTCACTGCCTTTATTTTTGGAGGCGTACGAAGATGAAACCATATACAATCAAAAAACCTCGCGTAAAGGAACAGATGGAATGGTACTCATTCTTGGCTGTCAGTATTCTTACTCTGATCCTGCTGACCTATGTTCCCATGCTGACTGCTGTGAAATACAGCTTTTACGACATCTCCGTGCTTGGCTTTGGCGATGATATATTTGTCGGATTTCAGAATTACGAAAAACTGATTAATAATTCTTCCTTCCTCAACTCTATTAAAAATACCTTTCTGCTTGCCATCATGGGGCTTTTGTCCATCCCCATCGGATTTATCCTTGCCACACTGATTAATGCGCTGAAAAAAGGTCACACGCAAGGCTTTTTTCGTGTCGCTTTCTACTTTCCGAATATTATCACGGGGGCCAGTGTTGTTTTGATCTTCCAGATTGTGCTGAAAGCAAACAACGGACTGCTGAATAATGCGCTCAGTTTTCTCCTTGGCCAAAAAGTGAAAATTGGCTGGCTGAGCGATTCCAGCTACAGCCGCTGGGGTGCAACCATTCTCCATCTTTGGGGCAGCATCGGCTATTCCATGCTGATCAATCTTGCCAATCTGCAGTCCATTCCTGAAAACCTGTACGAGGCAGCGGAAGTAGATGGTGCCAACGGGCTGCAAAAATGGCTGCACATTACGATCCCGCAAATGACTTCCTGCTTTGTTTTCCTGTTCATCACATCCATGATCGGAGGCCTGAGCCGTTTTACCGATCTGTTCATCATCGGCGGAAATACTTCCGCCGGCAGGCCGGGCGGTACATTGCAAACCATCCTAATGTACATTTATCAGTTCAGTTTCGAGACGCCCCAATATGGCATCGCTTCGGCTGGCGCCATGATTCTGTTCCTCCTTACTTTTGTTATTACACTGATTAATCTGAAAATAACCGGTTTCTTCAAAAAACATTGAAAGGAGGGAAATATTCATGAGGCGTAAAAAAATGGTAAGATGGTTTATCACATTTATCTTGCTCATTTGGCTTATCATCACATTGATGCCGCTGGCGTGGGCTATCGTGCTCAGCTTTGATCGCAAAGCGCTCAATACTTTACCTGCATTTTCTCTGATTCCGCACGTGCCTACTTTATTCAACTATGAGGTTGCTTTTACTTCCTTTCCTTTACTGACTTATTACCTCAATACAATTATTGTTACAGCGTGCCATACAGCGCTGGCGGTGTTTTTTGCGCTGATGTGCGGCTACGCATTTGCCAAGGGCCGTTTTACAGGAAAAAACTTCTGGTTTATATTTATGCTGGCTGTAATGATGATTCCTTTTGAAAGCCGTATGGTGCCCCTGTACCTGCAGTATAAAAGCTGGGGATTGCTGGACACTTACGTGCCTTTAATTGTAGGTGGGTTTGCGTATGTCTATGGTATCTTTTTTGCCAGGCAAAATATTGATGCAATTCCAGATAGCCTGCGTGAATCGGCTTATATTGATGGCGCAGGCGAGTGGCGGATTTTCCTGCAGATTATTATTCCCCTCTCCACCCCGTTAATTGCAACGCTCAGTATTCTGCAGATACTCAGTAACTGGAACAGTTATCTGTGGCCGCTTGTTATTATCCGGACAAATTCAAAGCAATTGATCTCCGTGGGTGTATCATTTTTTAACGCCACGCAAGACTCGATTTATTACGGCCCCCGTATGGCTGTCGCTGTCGTCAGCGCTATTCCTCTGACGATTTTATTCCTCATCCTGCAAAAGTATATTGTTCAAAGCGTGGCACTTAGCGGAACCAAAGAATAAGCTTGCTTTTGTCATCCGGGCGGCGAAAATAACAAGGAGGGAAACCTATGATGACACAGATGGATTTATGCAGCGGGTGGACGATCCGGGAAGCCGTGGGACACAGGGATATCCCCGTGAAAGTGCCAGGCTCCGTGCTGGGCGCGCTGCTGGAGGCGCATCTGATCGAGGACCCGTTCGCGGCGGAAAACGAGTATGCCGCGCGCCAGCTGTGCGAAAGCGATTATCTGTTTGAGCGCAGCTTTTCGCTGGACGCGGAGCTTTTGAAGCATGAGCATGTGGACGTGGTGTTTGAAGGGCTGGACACGGTGGCGGAGGTGCGTCTCAACGGCCAGGTGATCCTCAAGGCCGATAACATGCACCGCACCTGGCGGGCGGATATCAGGCCGTGGGCCCGGGCGGGCGAAAACCATCTGTCCATTCTCTTTTCCTCGCCCATCGCTTATGTCCGAAAGGCTGCTGAGGAGAACCCCGACGTCACGTGCTGCCCCACAGGCTGCATGCCGGGAAACGGGTTCCTGCGCAAAGCGCACTATATGTTCGGCTGGGATTGGGGCCCGCAGCTTCCGGACGCGGGCATCTGGCGGCCCTGCCGGATCGAAGCATACGACACGCTGCGCATCGAGGGCGTGGAGATCCTGCAGCATCACGGCGCGGAGGGCGTCACGCTGTCTGTTTCGGTGGAAACGGCGCCCGCCTGTCCCCAGGCGGTCCGGGTCCATCTGACCGCGCCGGACGGCGCTGAAAGCGTGTACCGGCAGGAGGGCGCAGCGCTGGAGTTTTCCATCCCCAATCCCCAATTGTGGTATCCCAACGGCTGGGGAGAGCAGCCGCTGTATCAATTGGAAATTTCCTGTGAGGATGAGAGAGGGCAGACGCTGGACTGCGCCCGGCGCCGCATCGGATTGCGCACGGTGGAGATCTCCACCGAGGCGGATCAGTGGGGCAGCGAATTCTGCTTCAAGGTAAACGGCAGCAGGCTCTTTGCCATGGGGGCGGACTACATCCCGGAGGACAATTTGCTGGGGCGCACCTGCAAAGAGCGCACCCGCGCCCTTTTGGCGGACTGCGCCAGGGCCAATTTCAACTGCATCCGGGTGTGGGGCGGCGGCTATTATCCGGAGGACTGGTTCTTTGATCTGTGCGACGAAATGGGCCTCATGGTCTGGATGGACCTGATGTTTGCCTGCAACGTCTACAAAATGACCCCCGGGTTTGAAGCCAATATTGTGGCCGAAACCCGGGACAACATCCGGCGCATCCGCCATCATGCCAGCCTGGGGCTGATCTGCGGCAACAATGAAATGGAAGTCGCGTGGTGCGAATGGAGCAATGTGGTCAACCATTCCCCGGCGCTGAGAGCCGATTATCTCAAGCAGTTTGAGTTCGTGCTCAAGGATGAATGCCGGCGGCTGGCCCCGCAGGTGCCCTACTGGTCTTCCTCTCCCTCCTCGGGGGGCTGCTTTGACGACCCCAACAGCTATGACCGCGGCGACGTGCACTGCTGGGATGTATGGCACGGGATGCTGCCCTTTGAGGCCTATCAGGAAAAGTACCCGCGGTTCTGTTCGGAGTTTGGCTTTGAATCCTTCCCGAATTTGAAAACGGTGAAGGCCTTTGCCGAAGAAAAGGATTGGAATATCTTTTCCCGGGTGATGGAAAGCCATCAGAAATGTCCCGGGGGCAATGGGAAAATCATGTATTTCCTGGCGCAGAATTACCAGTACCCGCTTACGTTTGAGGATACGCTGTATGCTTCCCAGGTGCTGCAGGCCGAGGCCATGCGCGCGGGGGTGGAGCATTGGCGCAGGCACCGGGGCCGCTGCATGGGCGCGATTTACTGGCAGCTCAACGACTGCTGGCCGGTGGCCAGCTGGGCCAGCATCGACAGCCTGGGCCGCTGGAAGGCGCTCCACTACGCTGCCAAACGTTTCTTCGCGCCGGTGCTGGTCTCCATGCAGCTCACCGGGGAAACAGCGAAAATCAGCATTGCCAACGACCGCCTGACGGATTTTTCGGGACGGCTGTGCTGGCAGGTGATCGACGCCCACGGAACAGCGCTGCATCAGACCCAGGAAAATGTGACGGTGCCGGCGCTCTCGGCGCAATGGGCGGCGGAGCAGGATCTGCAGCGCTTTCTGGATGAGCGGCAATTGCACCCCGAGGATCATCTGGCCATCGTCGCGGCGCTCTACGACGGGGAGGGCCAGCTGGTCTCCCGCAGCTGCGAGCTGCTTTCCCGCCCCAAGTTCTTCGCCTTTGAAAAACCGCGCTTCACATGGCGCATTGCGCAGAGAGGCGCGGACTGCGACATTGAATTGACATCTTCCTGCTTTGCCTGGAGCGTGATGCTGGATGTCCGGGACGCGGACTGCCTGTTCAGCGACAATTGCTTCTTTGTGCTGCCCGGCGAGCCCCTTCATTTGAAGGCTTACGGCATTTCCCGGGAGAAACTGGAGAAGGGGCTGTTCGTTCAGTCGATCTCGGATCTGAACCACGCCAGATAAGGAAAGCGCGGCGCGCGGGCCCTGACGTTCCCGCGCTGCCTGCTGGCGATAGGGGACCTGCTCAAAAAACGGCTGCGCTGGCAGGGCGCAGCCGTTTATCGTATGCGGCTGTATTTCCAGAATGCCGGGGAAAAAGCGCGGCGCGGCTGTTTCGCGCAGCCGGCGCCGCGTTTTTTATTTGGTCCGATGAAAAATATCTCGTATTATTCCCTGCGGAAGACCGGAATCACATCGATGGGGGCGTAGGCAGTCACCGTT
>CAZQAM010000036.1:0-8701 GCA_964591355.1 uncultured Oscillospiraceae bacterium | reverse complement strand
GAGATGGAATCTCGTGACTGGAGTTCAGACGTGTGCTCTTCCGATCTGCCCGGAGGATGGTCATGTTTTCATAAATCGCCCTGTCGGTTTCCAGGTTCAGGCCCTCGTGCTGGGCGATGGAGAAGCGGTCTTTCCGTTCGCGCAGGTTGTAATGGCCCCAGTATTCGCCGTTGAGATAAACCACCACCGGGTTCCAGTCCAGCGTCAGAAGGGGCGAATTCAGGTATTTGTCGATGAGCCGGGTCTGCACCCCGTCGGCCACCCGGGTCCACACGTTGTCGTTGCCGGAATTGCGCAGAGTGAAGGATTTATAATACGTGTAATCCCGGTTGGGGAACAGGGGATAATTGAAATATTTCTCCCCGTAAGCCGCCTGGGCCCGGATCTTGAAGGACTTTTGAGGCATATCCAGGCTGTAGTCGCCCATCAGGTCCATCTTGATGCCCTGGGAGATATAGGCCCGCTTGGTGTCCTGGCTGAAGATCTCCACATACCCCGGCCGGTCGTCCTTGCCGTAGGTGCGGTACAGAGGCGTTTTGAAGGGCAGCTTGGATTTGTCCACCACGCCGCCGGGGGATTTGTTCGGATCCGGCGCGTCGGAGAGGAGGCCGTTGACGGTATTCCACAGTTCGTTGGGCTCGCATATGAGAGAAACCACATCCAGGGAGTGGTAGGTATTCATGATGTAGGACACCGTCACCGTTTCCGAGGGCTGCAGGCCGTACTGGAACGCCCGGGCACGGATCACGGCATGGTCGGTGACGCTCAGAGCGTTCGAATAAACGTAGCTGTTGTCAATGGTGGGGATGGAGCCGTCCACCGTATAGCGGATGGTGGCGGAGGGATCGGCGCAGGACATGGTGATGAGCAGTTCGCCGGTATACAGCCCGCTGGGCTCGCTGATTTGCGGCTTGGCGGTGAACCCCAGAAAGCCGCTGGCGTTGGGCGCCCCGGGCGTTGGCACGTCATAATAAAAAAAGCCGTTGCTCCCCAGGGTGCGTCCATAGGATACGTCCGTGGGGATTTCGGAAAGATACAGCCGGTCCAGCACCCGGCCGGTGGCGTCGGACAGGGTCACCATTTCATCGCCTGCCCGGGCCAGACCGAAACTGGCCTGCAGCCGGGCCACATTCGTGTTGGTTCCCATGAACTTATTGCACAGGATCACTTTGTATTCCCCGGGAGAAATGGACGTTCCCTGGGGGAACGTCCATTTTCTGGGCCAGTTGATATTATCGCTCAGGCCCCAGCCCGACAAATCCCAGGATTGGGCGGAGGAATTGTAGATCTCGATGTAATCATCAGCGTCCATGTCTCCGAATGCCTTGATCATGTTGGCGGAGGACATCACTTCGGAAATGAAAACGCCGGTGGGATTGATGGCCCGCAGATACTGATCGGCCCGGTGGGCGCCGGTCTGGTTGTTGGGCGCGCCGGGGGTGGCCAGGGTGTAGGTGCGCCAAGAGAGGGTCTCAGGATCCCGGCCATAGCTCATATCCCGGCCCAGCCCCTTCACCGTCACCCGGTCGATCAATTCGCCTGTGATGGTGGACAATACCAGCGTTTCTTCTTCGTTGTTGATGCCGAAATTGGTGTGGGGATAGCGGGTGCTTTCCTCCACCTTGTTTTTGCCGGAGCAGAACACGATGTAATACCCATTGGCGGGGATCAGAGCGTCCTCGGGGAAAACCCATTTCAGCGGCTTGGTTTCATCGTCGGACAGGGCGAAGTTTTTCAACGGAATATCTTTGCTGCCGGCGTTGTACAATTCCACCCAGTCGCTCAATTCGTCGTCCTCATCCCGGAGGCCCGAACGGGGGATGGGCATCACTTCGTTGATCATCAGCACGCTGGGCTCCACCGTGTACTGGGCGATGTAGCTGTCATGCCCTTCCGTGGTGTTGGGATAATTGGGAGAAAACTCGTCGGTCTTTGCCCAGTCGCCATTGTCCAGGCGGATATAGCTTTCATCGACATTCAGCGTGGGCACGGCCACGCTGTCGATGGCTGTGCCGGAAGCGTCGAACAGGTACACCGAATCCCCCAGGGAGGATAATTTGAATTTGGCATGGAAGGCGCCCTGCGGATTATCCCGGTTGACGCTGTCGCAAAAGACGATGACCCGGCCCTGGGCGGACAGCGTGACGTCGGGGAAGAGAAATTTGATCCGGTCACCCCGGTCGGAGAGGCCCACGCCGTTCAGGTTCATGGGCTCGTCCAGAGAATTATAGATCTCCACCCAGTCGCCGAACTGCCCGTTTTCATCCGGCAGCGCGGAAGCGTTGTCCGACATCACTTCCGACAGCATCAGCCCCGCGTGAGTGGACAACTGCCCGGAAGCCGACACGTTCACCGCCCGGGGAATGGGCGTTTTGGGCATCACCAATATAAACAGCGCCAGCAGCGCCCCCAAAATGAGCAGGATCATCAGCCGGGAATCCTTCTGCTTTTTGTTCCGGCGCCGGTTGTTGCGTTTGGAAGGCAAACCGTTTTCCTCCTTTCAGCAGAAAAACGTACAAATCATTATAACATAAATCCCGCAGAGAAAAAAGCCTTTTTTGTTCGGTGCTGTTCTGCGGCTGTTTTACGGCTCCACCCAGACAAGGCGCGGGATCAAAAGAAGGAAATCCTCTTGAGAAGCGTCAGGGGCGTATACGGCGTAAGCGGCGCTTTCGTCGGAGAAATACAGGCAGCGGGCATTGCCCCTTTCTGCCAGCACGGCGGGCAGGTTCAGCGCCGTCAGGTCGCTGCGCAGCACCACGTCCATATCTCCGTGCAGGAGCAGCGGCGCCGCGGCGGCGGGCTGCACGGCGGAAATGACGACGCCGTTGTAGGAAAGCGTCACCAGCCGGGCGTCGGCGCCGTCGTGGCGGACATTTTCGCCCCGTCCCCTGGGCGTGAGGCCGGGCAGCGCGGGCAGGCGGTATTCGAACATGCGGGCCATTTGGGCGGCGTCGTCCATGGCGGCAGCCTGCATCCGGGTGACGGGCGGGCGCTTCTCCGCCGCGGTATAGCTTTCCGGCTTATCCGCGCCGGGAGACTGGAGCAGCACGGCGGCCAGATAAACCGCCGCGGCGGCGATCAGCGCCAGCACGGCCCCCGCCACCCGGCCCAGGATGCGTCTACCGGTTCCTTTTCCCGCCATGGTGCGCTCCTTTCCCTCCGGTTTTTCTTTTCTGCCATTCCTGGCCTGCCACGCAGCCTGTCAGCGACAGCGCGATGCACAGCGTGCCGATGCCCGGGCTACGATAGCCCGGCAGCAGCAAAATCGCTCCACCGATGGGCAGGCAGGCCGCCAGGGGGTGCACGCCGCCCATCCCTGCCCAGAAGGGCAAAAGCAAGGCGCACAGCGGGATCACGGCATACAGGGTCAAAAGATACAGCAGGACGCCCCTGTCGCCTTCCGGCCATGGGAACAGGAAAGGGAGCCCCTGCAGCGCCGCGGCGCACATCACCAGCACCGCAAAGCGCAGCCAGGGAGAGCTTTTCCCGTCTTTCCTCCGCATGGATCCCGCTTCTCCTCCCGTTTTCGGTGTGCGTTTCAACGCATTATATCATATTATCCCGGGAAGGCACAAGGAAAAAGATGGCTTTTGCGCCTTTGGAAGCTGTATCCTGCGAAGAATTTACATTTGCCGCGCCCCTGCGGTTGACATGTTTTGGAAAGCTGGCATATAATGAACGCTGATGTTATACGAAAGGGAGGCAGGGTATGACCCGATCCTGGAAGGCGCTGTTTGCCGCAGGGCTGCTGATGGGCCTGCTTTTTGCTTTCAGCGCGGCTTCGGCGGAAAACGATCCCCGCCACGCCTATGGCTATACCAAAGTAAAAGCGGCGGTGTACAGCCAGCTTTCTCCTGTGAAAAAAACAAAAAAAACCATCCCGGCCTATACGGTGGTGCATATCCTGGATCCGGGCTCCCGCTATCATCAGTTGGAGGACGGCACGTACGTCCGGGCGGAAGATGTGGGGCTGTTCACGGTGTTCGATACCGAAGGGCAGATTGTTTATTGGAAAAAGGATCAGACGATGTACGCTACCGGCAACCAGAATCATCCCCTTCGCGTATCCATACCGAAAGATACCGCGGTGGAGCCTTTGCAGGTGATGCTGGATTATTATCTGGTGCAGTGGGACGGCGTGTATGGCTTTGTGCCGCAAAAAGACGCCAAGGAGCCGCCCAGGGCAAAGGCCGTGCCGCCTGTCTACACGGTGCTGGGGCCGGATACAGAGTTCAATGAGCTGCCGCTGAAAAGCGCCCTGTCCTCTTTCCGCCTGCCCGGGGAGCAGGGCATGATCCTCAGCAGGAAGGCCGGGGACTATTATGCCGTGGAATGGGGCAGCCGCATCTATTATCTGCATGAGGGCGGGATGGAGCAGGCAGTGGAGCCCAGAAAAACCCGGGAACAGGAAGGCTATGCCGATCAGGAGATCCCTTTGCTGGATATTCCGGATGCTTCCCATGGCCGCGTCATCGGCTCGGTGCCGGGGGATACCGTATGCAAAATGGAATACGGCATCAACGGCTTTGTGCAGGTGACGGCAGGGGGCGTGACCGGCTTTGCGGAAGAAAAATCGTTCACCTACCCCGGAGGAAACGGCCGGGATCATTATTATCTCTTCCTCAATAAAGCCACCCGGCAGCTCACGGTGTACCGGGCGGATGAAAACGGAAAGAAAACCGGCGACGAAGTGTTCCGGGTGACGGTGGCCATCGGCCGCATCACCACCCCAACCCCCACCGGCATATTCAGCCTGCACGACCGGGAACGCTGGCATTCTTTCGACTTGAGCTACGCTCCCTATGCCCTGGCCTATACCAAGGACCGGTACGTCCACGGTCCGCTGTATATGCGCATGCAGGAATCCTCGCTGTTCCGCTCCAGCGTGGAGGTTTTCGGCCAGATGGCCACAGGCGGCTGCCTGCGCACCCCGTATGAGCAGGTGCGCTGGATCTATTTCCACTGTCCCGACGGCACCACGCTGGAAATCGTCAACGGCGTGCAGGCCGGACAAATGCAGTGAGAAAGCCCGGGGGTTTCTCAAATGTTACAAAATCTTTTCAATTTTATGTGGAATCTTGTCCGCAGCTATGGTATAATGAGCACTGGCAAAGGAATTTTGCCGGTGCTGATTTTTTAAGGAGGAATGGGTTTGGATATCCCGATAGGCAGCCTGCTGCTGCTGCAGGTTTTCCTTATCGCGGTGAACGCGTTTTTTGCCGCGGCGGAAATTGCCGTTGTGTCCCTGAATGAAACCAGGCTGCGCCGCCAGGCGGAGGGCGGCGATCAAAAGGCCAGGAAACTGCTGGCCATGGTGATGGAGCCCTCGGGCTTTCTCTCCACCATCCAGATCGCGATTACCTTGGCGGGCTTTCTGGGCAGCGCCTTTGCGGCGGATCATTTTGCAGGCCCCCTGGCGGAATGGCTGAGGGGGATCGGGTTTGCCGCCCTGTCCCAGCACACCCTGAATACCGTGTGCGTGATCCTCATCACCCTGATCCTTTCCTATGTGACGCTGATTTTCGGCGAACTGGTGCCCAAGCGGGTGGCCATGAAGGAGCCGGAGAGCGTGGCCCGGGGCGTGTGCGGCGTGATCGGCGCGGTGCACGCGGCTGCCCGGCCGGTGGTCTGGCTGCTGTCCAAATCGGTGAACGGGGTGCTGCGCCTTTTTGGCGTGGATCCAAGCGCTGAGGAGGAGCAGGTGACGGAAGAGGAGATCCGCATGCTGGTGGACGCCGGCGGCGAAAGCGGCACCATTGAAGGCGGCGAAAGGGATATGATCGAGAACATTTTCGAGTTCAACAACATGACCGCCGCCGACTGCATGGTCCACCGCACGGACGTCACCGCCCTGCAGGTGGACGCCAGCCACCGGGAAATCATGAACACCATTACGGAAAGCGGCCTGAGCCGGTTTCCCGTTTACGGGGAAGACCTGGATGACGTGCTGGGCATCGTGACCACCCGGGATTACCTGCTGGCGCTTTCCTCCGGCGGGAAAAAGCCTCTGCGCCAGATCCTGCGCCCGGCCCGCTTCGTGCCCGAATCGGTGCGCACCGATATCCTGTTCCGGGATATGCAGAGAAACAAGACGCACATGGCCATCGTGGTGGATGAATACGGCGGCACCAGCGGCCTGGTCACGCTGGAGGACCTGCTGGAGGAAATCGTGGGAAATATCTACGACGAATACGATCCGCCGCTGCCCCAGGAAATTCAGAAAACGGGGGAGAACCAGTACCGCATCGCGGGTTCCGCGCCCCTGGAAATGATCAATGAAGCGCTGAAAACGCATTTGCCCCTGGATGAGGGGTATGAATCCCTGGGCGGCCTCATGTACAGCCGCCTGGAAACGATCCCCAAGGACGGCTCCCATCCCTCCGTGGAATGCTGCGGTGTGCGCATCCGGGCGGATGAGATCGAGAGCCGGCGGGTGGTGTGGGCTACAGTGACGATTCTGGATGCGCCCGGCCGGGAGGAATCGAAGGAGGAATAAAATCATGAAACGTTTGATGGCTGTTTTGCTGGCGCTGAGCGTAAGCCTGGCGCTGGTTTCTGCCCAGGCGGCCCCCACGCGGGATATACGCCAGGCGGATGTGGAAATTGACCCCGGCATGCGGATGCTGGCCGAAACGGTATTGGGCGCCGCGGTGTTCACCGGCGTTCAGGGGCTGGAGGAAAACATGGCGCCTTCCCCCGCTCTGACGGAGGCCGCCTTTGCCATGGGGCTGTATAACCTGTCCCTGCCCCATGACGGCGGGGATCTGATGGACAGCCAGGCGGTGCTGACCAAGGAGGAAGCCCGCTCGCTGTATTCCCTTTTGTTCCTGACCGGCGATTACGCGCTGCCCGCCCAGGCGTCGGTATCCGGCGTTTCGGCCAGCGGGGACGGATTGATTTTCGATTTGACGGCGCTGCACAACGCGCCCATGGTGGGCGTGCACATCTATTCCGCCGTGCTGGAGGAAGCGGGCGGCGAGGACGCGGATACGGAGCAGGGTACGGTGGAACTGGCCGCCGATCTGTATTCCTATTACGGGGATTTCAGCACCGACGCGCTGGATGTGCCCGAGGATGCTCTGACCTGGCTGTGCAACGCCGAAATCGCCCTGGAAAAGGCCCCCGATACGGCCTATGGCTACCGGGTCAGGCGCTTTGCCCTTTCCGACCGGTATGAGGACGGCATGCTCTCCGACTGGAACACCGTGGAAAACACAGCGTGCGAGTATTCCGTCAATCTGCCTTCCATCCTGGGGCTGGCGGAGGATGACCCCGCCCATATGGTTTGGCAGACCGCCGACGGCAGCGCTTCCCTGCGTATTGACACGGAAAACGTGAATGGGCGCACGGCGGAGCAGGTGCTCCAGGAGTTTGAGGCGGCGCATCCTGGCCGCACGGTGGTCCGGGAAGCGGAATTCAGCCTCTATTATTCTACCGGGGAAGGGGATTACCAGCTGTGGGTTATTTCCGATGAAATGGATCGGATGTACCATGTGTCCATGCAGTTCCCGGCGGAAAGGCAGGCGGAATATACCCTGTACAGCGAATTCATCCGCAATTCCATGATCGCGTGGGGGATTTCCAATGGCTAAAAAAACCGCGGCATTCTCCGCGCTGCTGCTGTTTCTGGCCCTGCTGTGCGCAGGCTGCGGCCCAAAGGAAGCGCCCGCACCGACAGAGGAACCTGCCGCAGCCGTGACCCCTGCGCCGGAACCGGTGTCGGTATCCGATGGGGGCAGGGCGGTCATCCGCCGGGAGGGGGAAGCCTTTTACCCGTCGGAGGAAAATAAAAGATACCATTTTGTATACGCGTATCCCCTGGTACTGGGGGAGGATTACGCCGCCGCGGCCATCAATGACACCTACCAGATGGCGCTGGATGAAATGACGAATCTGGTGCTGCCCATGCTGGCCAATGAGGAAGACGGGCCGGCGGAGGAAACAAACGAGGTGGTCCACGACTTCTTTGTCACCTGTAACAACGATCGGGTGCTTTCCATCGTGCAGAGCCGCCGGCAGGAAGCGGGGGAGGAAAAGGCGTGGTCCCTGGATCCGCTGGTGTTCGACGTCAGCGGCGAATACACCGGGGAACCGCTGACGCTGCGGGGCTGTATCCTGGCCAGCCTTTCCAATGAAAAGGCGGAGGATATGACGGCGGAACAGTATCCCCAGGCGGCAAAAATCATCGCAGGCTCCTCCGATTTGATCGCCGAGGCCGTGGCGGAAAACCTGTATCCGGCCTTCCAGGCATTGCAGGAAAAGGGCGAGGCCCTGCAGGAGATCGGCAGGGAGGATTTTGAATGGGAATTCGCTCCCGCCGCCAGCTTTTACGTGGATGAAGAAAGCCGCATCGTCTTTTTCTTCCCGCCGTCCCTGCTGACGGAGCCCTCCTTCGACGTGCCTGTTTTCCCCTTTACCGCGGCGGAGATCGAAGCGCTGCTGTAAGCACCGGGAGGGACGGCCGGGGCGTTCTCTCTTCGAAGCCGAAGAGAGAACCAGAGAAGGCGGCTTTGTTCGTGCAAACGCGGCAATCGCATCCAGAAGCTTTGACGCGCAACCCCGCTCCCGGGCAGCGCGGTAAACCGCGCGGCCTGTGCGCAAAGCGCACAGGGGAAACAAAAGGGCAGGCATAAAAACGAACTTGTTCGTTTTATGGCCTGCCTTTTTGTTTCCTGTTGCCCGGGAGTTCGCCTGCAGC